>CAYMRG010000004.1:0-28894 GCA_964392555.1 uncultured candidatus Brocadiaceae bacterium | reverse complement strand
AGCGCCGTCGGCGGTGGTGGACGAAGCACTGCGCAAGCGCATGGGCGATGCCGCGGTGAGCCTCGCGAAGCGCGTCGGCTACGACAACGCCGGCACCGCCGAGTTCCTTCTCGACCCGCAGGGCAACTTCTACTTCCTCGAAATGAACACCCGCTTGCAGGTCGAGCATCCGGTCACCGAACTCGTGACCGGCGTCGATCTCGTGCACCTGCAAGTGCACGTCGCGGCGGGCGGCAAGCTCGAACAACTGCTCGCGGGCAAGGACCTGCGGCCGCGCGGCCATTCGATCGAAGCGCGCATCTGCGCCGAGTCGCCCGAGACCGGCTACATCCCCGCGGCCGGCCTGCTGCGGCTCGTTCGCGAACCCGAAGGTCCGGGCATCCGCGTCGACAGCGGCGTCTACACCGGCTGGGACGTGCCGCCGTTCTACGACTCGATGCTCGCCAAGCTGATCGTCTGGGCGCCCGACCGCGCGACCGCGTGCGCGCGGCTGAGCCAGGCGCTGCGCGAGACGGTCTACCTCGGCATCCCGACCAACGTCGACTTCCTGCGCCGCGTCGTCGACGACGCGGCGTTCCGCGAGGCGAAGCTGAGCACCGACATGCTGAAGAACCGCCCCGAGCTGGCGGCCGGGCCCAAGGACGGGCCCGACGATCTCGCGCTCGCCGCCGCGGTGCTGTGCCAGGCGATCGCGCCGCGCGGCGGTGGCGGCGCCGGCGCCGGCACTGCGGGCGCGGGCGGCGCGGCGAGCGGCGGTTCGATCGCGGCGTGGCAGCAGTTCGCGGGCTTCGCGTCGTTCGGAGGTGGCCGATGAAGCTGAAGAAGGACTTCGTGGTCGGCGACGCGACGGTGTCGGTCGCGGCCGAATCGCTCGACGGCGATCGCTGGCGCGTGCTGATCGGGGACCGCGTGCACGAGTTCACCGCGACGGCGCTCGGCGACGGCGGTGTGCGGCTCGTGCCGCAGGGCAGCGACCGCGCGCTGGTCGCCTTCGGCGTGCCGGTCGGCAAGCAGTTCATGGTCCGCGTCGCGGGCCGCACGCACACGCGGGCCGCGCCGAGCGGCCGCGGCGGCGGTCGCGGGGCCGGCGCCGACGGTTCGGTGATCGCGCCGATGACCGGCACCGTGCTCGACGTGCTGTGCAAGGTCGGCGACCGCGTCGCCGAGGACCAGACGCTGGTCGTGCTGTCGGCGATGAAGATGGAGCACAAGCTGATCGCCGGCGTCGCCGGCACGGTCGCGAAGGTCGACGTGCAGAAGAGCGGCACCGTCGAGCAGGGCGCGGTGCTGGTCGTGGTCACGCCAGATGCGCCTGCCGCGGAGAACCCATGAGCGACCCTCGTTACCCGATCGGCAGGCCGGTGCTGCCCGGCGAGTTCGCGCCGGCCGACCGCGCCGCCGCGATCGCGCGCATCGCCGCGCTGCCGCACCGTCTGCACGAGGCCGTGCGCGGCCTCGACCAGGCGCAGCTCGACACGCCGTACCGGAGCGGCGGCTGGACCGTTCGCCAGGTCGTGCACCACATCGGTGACAGCCACGTCAACGCCTACGTGCGCCACAAGCTGACGGTGACCGAGGAGCTGCCGCCGATCCGCGCCTACGACGAGAACCGCTGGGCGGAGCTGCCGGACGCGATCGGCCCGATCGGCTCGACGCTGCTGCTGGTGCAGGCGCTGCACGATCGCTGGACGCACTGCCTGCGCGAGCTGCCGGCGAAGGCGTTCGTCCGCTGCTGCGTGCACAGCGAACGCGGGCCGATGACGCTCGACGACCTGGTCGCGCTCTACGCGTGGCACGGCGAACACCATGTCGCGCACGTCACGACGCTGCGCGCGGCAAAGGGCTGGTGAGGTGAGCGAGCCGGCGATCGTCGACGGCGGCGCCGCGGCGCTGCGGCGCTCGGGCCTGTCGGGCCTCGAGCGCGCGCTGCTGCCGAAGAAGGCGCTGGTGGCGCGGCGGTTCGTCGCCGCCGGCAAGACGCCGACCGACGACGACTTCGCCGCGCGCGGCCTGATGCTGACCGCCGACGAACGGCAGCGGCTCGCCTGCTGGCTCGCCGACGGCATGACGACGGCGGTGGTCGACGAGGTGCGCGCCAACGACGGCACCGTGCGGCTCGTGCTCGGCCTCGGCGACGGCAAGCGCGTCGAGACGGTCGCGATGCCGATCGGCGCGGTCTGCGTGTCGACGCAGGTCGGCTGCGCGGTCGGCTGCCGGTTCTGCGCGTCGGGCATGTTCGGCGTCGAACGCAACCTGACCGCCGACGAGATCCTCGAGCAGATCGTCCACGCGCGGCGCCGCATGCGCATCGACCGCGTCGTGTTCATGGGCATGGGTGAGCCGACGCACAACCTCGAGCAGGTGCTCGCGGCGGTGGCGCGGATCCGCGAGGAAGTGCTGATCTCGCCGCGGCGGCAGACGCTGTCGACGGTCGGCGGCGTCAAGGCGTTGCAGCGGATGGCCGCGGCCAAGGTGCGGCCCAACCTCGCGCTGTCGCTGCACCTCGCCGACGAGGACCGCCGGCGCGAGCTGTTGCCGCGTGCGCACAAGGACCCGCTCCGCGAGATCGTCGCCGCGGCCGACGCCTACGCGCGCGAGGTCGGCACGCCGGTGCAGTTCGAGTGGACGCTGCTGGCGGGCGTCAACGATGGCGACCGTGACATCGAGCAGTTGTGCGAGCTGGTGGCGGGGGTGCGGGGTTACGTCAACTTCATCGTCTACAACCCCGTCGCGGGCCTGCCGTTCGCCGCGCCGCCCCGCGAACGGATCGTCGCCATGGTCCGCGAGTGCAAGCGCCGCGGCATCCTGGCCACCATCCGCGACTCGTCGGGGCCGGACGCCGAGGCCGCCTGCGGCCAGCTCCGCCTGCGGCACCGGGCCTGAACGGGCACTCCGGTCGCGGGCGTCGGGTGTCGATAGGGGAGTCTAGGAACTTCCCCATGGCGCGTTCGAACGTCAAGCCCACCGGCCGCACGGTCACCTTCGGGGACGACGAGCTGATCGTCTCCAAGACCGACCCGCGCGGCGTCATCACCTATGCGAACGACGTCTTCGTGCGCGTCTCCGGCTACAGCGAGGCCGAGCTGCTGGGTGCGCCGCACAACATCCTGCGTCATCCCGACATGCCGGCGTGCGTCTTCCAGCTGCTGTGGGACACGCTGAAGCAGAAGCAGGAGATCTTCGCCTACGTCAACAACCTGGCGAGGAACGGCGACAGCTACTGGGTGTTCGCGCACGTGACGCCGAGCGTCGACGCGAGCGGTCGCGTCATCGGCTACCACTCCAACCGCCGCGTGCCGCACCAGGACGCGCTCGACAAGGTCCGTCCGCTCTATGCCGCGCTGCTCGCCGAGGAACGACGGCACCGCGGCCGCGCCGACGGCATCCGCGCGACCATGACCATGCTCGGCGACACGCTGCAGAAGGCCGGGGTGACGTACGGCGAGTTCGTGTTCGGGCTGTCGCGGCACACGCGCCTGGAGGCCACCGTATGAAGCTCTGGTGGCGCAAGGCCAAGGCCGCGGCGCCCGCCGCAGCGGCGGCGCAGCCGGTTGCGGACGTCCTGAAGACGATCGTCGAGGCGTGCGAACGCGCCGCGAACGGCGACCTCGAGGCGCGCATCGTCCACACGCCGAGCGATCCGCAGCTCGCGCGCACCTGCGTCGCGATCAACCACATGCTCGACATGGCGGACGCCTACGTCCGCGAGTCGGCGGCCGCGATGGAGCACTGTGCCCATGGGCAATACCACCGCCCGATCCTGCAGCGCGGGCTGCGCGGTGCCTACCGTGCGGCCGCGCGCACGATCAACGAGGCGGCGACCAGGATGCGCGGCGACGCGCAGAAGATCCGCCACTTCGAGGCCGAGAGCGAGCGCATCGCGCGCGAGGTCGCAGACGCGTCGGGTCGCGCCGCCGACAACGTCGGCGCGGTCGCCGAGGCCTGCCGCCTGCTCAACGTGTGCACCGGCGACATCACGCGCCAGACCGAGGAATCGACCAGCCTGACGCACGAAGCCGTCGCCGCCGCCGAGCGCGCGCGCGCCGCCGCCGACGAACTCGGCGAGGCCGTCGGCAAGATCACGTCGGTGCTCGACGTGATCGACAACATCGCCCACCAGACCAACCTCCTGGCGCTGAACGCGACCATCGAGGCGGCGCGCGCCGGCGACAAGGGGCGAGGCTTCGGCGTCGTCGCGACCGAGGTCAAGACCCTGTCGCGCGAGACCGAGACGGCGACCGCCCAGATCGTCGCGCAGATCGAGTCGATGAAGCAGGCCGCGGCCAACGTCTCGACGGTGATCGGCGGCGTCGGCGATTCGATCCGCCGCGTCGACACCACCGCGGCGTCGATCTCCGGCTCGGTGCAGGAGCAGGCGCGGGCGACCGAGGAGATCGCGCGGCGCATCGACGAGGTGTCGCGCGTGACCGGCGAGCTGTCGAGCAAGACCGCCGCCGTCGCGACGACGCGCGGCTGAGGTCCGCAGCGAGGTCGCGAACGGGCGCACGGACGGAACAGGGCGTGGGCGGGCCGCCGACCGGCTGGACGGTGGCGTGCGCAGGCGGGAGGATGCCTCCGATGTTGGCGCACGATGCCGGTGGCCTGGTGATCCTGCTATGCCTCGGCTGGGTCCTGGCGGTCGTTTGGGCGTTGCGCGCGCTGCTGCGCCTCGCCTACTCCTATCCAGCTGCGTTGGTGGAGAAGGGTGCGATCCAGGGGGTGGCTGCAGGCGCCCCGTTCGTCGTGCTCGGTCTCTACGTCCTGGCGGTGGACGGAACGGTCAATCCCCTCATGCTGCTGTCGATGGTGCCTTCGCTTGCATCGCTCCTGATCTTCGTGATCGTCCGGGTCGCACGTCGAGTTCGGGGTCCTGGCAAGATCAGCCCCGTGGAACGCAGCAACCGGCTTCCGCCACCGGACCCGTCGGTCCGCTGAGTCGGTCAGGGCGCCGGCAGGTGCGCCAGTGCGCGCTGCACGAGCGCCGGCGGCAGGTCGGTCAGCTCGTTGAGGAAGCGGACCTCGCCGATGCCGTCGGGGGCGACCAGGCGCGGGGCACCACCGCGGTGCAGGGCGGCGGCGTGGAGCGCCTGTTCACACAGCGTCGGCGTCAGCAGCGGGTCGTTGACCGGCAGGCCACAGCCCGTGAGCGCGCGCAGGATCCGCGCCATCTCGTCCGGCCGCAGATGGCCCGTTTCGACCGAGATGCCCGCGCACAGCGCCATGTCGATCGCGACGGCGTGGCCGTGCGAAAGGCGGTAGGCGCTGCGTTCCTCGAGCAGGCCGCTGATCGTGTGGCCGAAATCGACCTTGCGGTTGTAGGTCTGGTCCTCGAAGAAGTTCGGGCCCAGCTCCTGCAGCATGCCGTCGATGCTGCGCAGCAGCAGCGACCTCACCTGTTCGCGCGGGCTGGCGAAGCGCTGGCGCATCATCTCGGCGCCGTGCGCCTCGATCAGCGCGAACAGCTCGGCGTCGCGGATCAGCGCGATCTTGATCGCCTCGGCCATGCCGTCCATCGCGCTCCAGGGCGGCGCGGTCGCCAGCAGCGATGGATCGATCAGCACGGTCTCCGGCGGATAGAACGAGCCGAGGTAGCTTTTCTTGCCGGCGTGGTTGACGGCGCCCTTGATGCCGATGCCGGCGTCGATCATGCCGACCAGCGTCGTCGGGATGCAGACGTAGGCGATGCCGCGGCGGACCAGGCTCGCGGCGACCGTGACGAGGTCGCAGCAGACGCCGCCGCCGAAGGCGAGCAGCACGTCGGTGCGGCCGATCTCGTGGCGGACGCAGGCATCGCAGATCACCAGCGCGTTGGCGATCGACTTGCTCGCCTCGTCCATGTCGAGCGTCAGGACGTGGCAGTCGAGCCGCAGCGAGGTCGCGAGAGCGCGCAGCCGGGCGCCGTGGATCGCCCAGACGTCGCGCGGTGCGACGACGAGCACGCGGCGGTGCGCGAACAGCTGCTGGAACGTCGCGTGCGCGCCGAGGACGTCATCGACGAGATGGACGGTGTAGTCCTGCGTCCGCGTGCACCTGGCGCGCAGAACTCCCGCGGGTCGAGCGAACGACGGTTGGCGCTGCGGCTGGGTCATCGTTCGCGAGGCGGGTCCGCGTTCCACGGCCGGCGTCCTTCGCCGGCTACTCTGCGGACCACTTCACGATACCAAAGCGCCCCGACCTGGGGACGTGGGGGTGCTTTCGGCTTGCGGCAACGGGGTGCGCGTCACGAACCGTGATCGGTCTGCACGGATCCGTCGGCCGCGAGCCACAGGCACGCGCCGTGGTGGTCGCGCGCGGCGCCGTCGAGCAACCAGCGCACGGGCGCCACGAACACGTCTGCATCGGCATAGCCCGCCCCGCTGAAGTCCGGCGGACGGCGGCGGCGGATGCCCGGCGTGTCGACCTGCATGCGCGGTGCGAGCTCGACGACTGCGATGCCCGAGCCGACCAGCTCGGCGGCGAGGCCGGTCAGGATCGCGTGGGCGGCGGCCTTCGACGCCGCATACGGGATGCGCCCGGGCCCCGGCTGGGTGGCGATGTCCGAGGAGATGCCGACCACGGTGCCATGGCCGCGGCGCAGCATCGCCGGCAACAGCGTCTGCAGCGCTATGTAGAGACCGCGCGCGTTGACGGCGAGCGCGGCGTCCCATTCGGCGAGGGTGCCGTCGGCGAAGGCGTGGCGACCCGTCGCGCCGTAGTCGCACGCGCTGTGGACGAACGCGTCGGGACCTTCGCCGGCCGCGGCGAGCCATGCGCGCAGCGCCGCGTTCGTCTGTGCGGCGTCGGTGAGGTCGCACGGCACGTGCTGCAGACGCGGCTCCGCGGGCCGCGAACGCGACAGGACGGTGACCGCGTGGCCCGCGGTCGCGAGTCCGCGCGCGATCGCGAAGCCGATGCCGCGCGTGCCGCCGGTGACGAGCACGCTCTGCGTCACGATGCCACCTCGTGCCATGGCATCGCTTCGCCGTTGTGCGCCGTGACGTCGACGAAGCCCTTCACGTAGTGCGCGCCGGCGATCGGTCGACCGGCGGCGATCGCCATGAGCGCGTCGGGCAGCGCGGGGAGTGGAATGCGGTGCGAGTAGAGCGCGGACCAGAACGGCGCCCGCAGCACTTCGAGCGCGCGCCGCAGGTGGCGGCCGGCCGTGCCGCGATGGCCGAACAGGTGCACGCGTCGGCCATCGTCGGTCGTCGCGATCGTCGCGGGCGGTGCGGGGTGGCCGCAGGTGTTGGCGCGCCGCAGGCGTGCGAGGTCGAGGTCGGGCCAGCACGGCAGGAGCGGTGCGGCGATGCCGGCGACCAGCGCGATCGCCGCGCCGTCGGCGAGCTGCGGCAGCGCCGCGGCGAGCGCGGCAGCGGTCGCGCGCGCTGGCGTGCAGAGCACCGCCGCGGCAAACCCGGCCGGGGCCGCGGCGGGATCGCGCACGAGATCGTTCGCCGCCAGCAGGTGGCGTTCGGTCAGCCAGCGCGCGCGGGCTTCGTCGCGGCAGACGACGCGCACCGTGGGGATGCCGAGGCAGCGCTGCGCGTAGAGCGCGTGCAGGATCGCGATCGGGCCGGCGCCGACGATCAGCAGCGACCGCGGCGCAGCGACGTTCGCCATCAGCTCGTGGGTGTAGACGACGGTGCCGAGCGGTTCGGCCAGCGCTGCGTGCGGCAGCGGCACTTCGGGCGGCAGCGGCTCGGCGAGGGCGCGGCGCCGCACGTCGCGCGCGTCGAGGGCGAGGTGCTGTTGGAACAGGCCGGCGGTCGAGTGGCCGAGGATCTCGTCCTGGTCACCGGGGGCGACCGGGTTGAAGACGAAGCGCTCGCCGACGGCGAAATCGGCCACCGCGGCGCCGATCGCCGCAACCTCGCCGACGCCCTCGTGGCCGAGGATCGCGGCGGCGTCGGGGCGTTCGCCTCGCACGATCTGCCGATCGGTGCCACAGACCGCGGCCGCCAGCACGCGGAACACCACGTCGTTCGCGGCCGGGCGCGGCGTCGGGCGCGCGACCGCGGACAGCGAGCCGTCGCCACCGCGCACCACCGCGAGATCCCGCGCCGCGAACGCGCCGTTCATCGCAGCACCTCCGGCGCGAACGTCGCGGCGAGCGCGCAGCCGATCAGTCCCGAGTCGTCGTCGTCGCTGCCGAGCTGCAGCCGGCGACGGAACCAGTCGGGGTCGCGATCGCTGAGCTGGTAGAGGCCGATCGCCGCGAGGCGGTCGCCGAGCGCCGTCACGAACGTCGCGCCGAGGCCGGTGGCGACTCCGCCGCAGAACAGGATCGGGTCGAGTTCGGGGTCGTGCGCGAACACGACGGCGAGGATGGCGGCGAGCGGCTCGAGCACGGCGTCGAGCAGCGCGCGGCTCCACGGGCAGCCGGCCAGCACCGCGGCGGCCCAATCGGTGTTGGTCGGTGCCGCGCCGGCGCAGCGCCGGGCCAGCAGTGAACCGGCGAAGCCGCCGTCGGGCCAGGCGGCGACCTCGCCAAGCACCGCGGCGATGCCACGGCCGGACGTGTAGGCGTTGAGATGGCGTTCGCCGCCACAATTGCAGCGGCGCGCCAGCGCGCGGCCCGCGAACGCGAACGATACCGGCAGGTGGCCGATCTCGCCCTGGATGCCGTGCACCGGGTCGAGCGGCACGCCGCGCCGCGCGTGGTCGTAGACACGCGCGGCGATCCCGGAGCTGACGGTGACCAGCGCCGTGCGGCCGTTCGCTCGCGGCGGCAGCGTGGCGACGTGGCGCAGCAGCGCTGCGGTCACATCGTTGACGACGCGCCAGCGCAGCTCCGGCGCCCGTTCACGCAGGGCGGCGAGCAGGTCGAATGGCTCACAGCGCGGCCCCCACAGCGGACCCGAGTCGTAGACGAAGCCGGTGTGGCCATTCAGCGCGGCGCCGAGCGAGACGATCGCGTCCATGGCATGGGGTGCCGCGCGCCGCAAGCTCGCTGCCTCCTCGGCAAGGTGGTCGATCAGCAGGCCCTGCAATTCGCGCGCGGAGCACGCGGGGTGACTCAGGAAACTGACGGCGGGAACCGCCCGGCGCGCCGACAGCGAGCCGTCCCTCATGCCGATGGCGCTGCGGAACCAGGTCGCGCCGATGTCGAAGACGAGCGATTCGGTGGGCAAGGTACGGACCCGTTCCCGAGGGGGACTCGGCCAGCCTAGCGCTTGCCCGCGAATTGTCGCACCCCTCGCCCGGCGCCAGCGCCGGCGAATAGACTGCGCCGCGAGCGGGGCCTCGGCGTCGCGGCGAAGAATGAACCTGAACGAGTACCGAGAATCCCTGCACGCCGCGTGCGCGGAGCTGTTCGCCACGCCGATTCCCGAGAGCGTGGCGAATGCCCAGCGTCGGATCGCGGCGCTGGTCGCCGACGAGCCGGAGGCGCAGTCGCTGCAATACCGGATCCTGCGCGACCTGGTCGAGGAAGCGTCGCGCGGCGAACACAAAAGCCATTACACGCTGCTGATCGCGCTGCACGACTCGCTGTTGCGCGGCGCCGCCTTCTCGCCGCCCGGCGAGTCCGTCGACTACCTGCTGTTCTTCGACGAGGCGTTCTATCTCGACGCCCACGAGGACATCGCCGCCGCGATCCGCGCGGGCGGCTGTCGCGACGCGTTCTCGCACTTCGTGGAATGGGGGGCGCGCGAAGGGCGCCGCGCGCACGGCTGGCGGGCCACGGGTCGCGTGTTGCCGGTGCCCGAAGTGACGCCGGGCGATGGCGGGGGCACGTGGGGACGCGCGACCGCTGCGCCGGCGAGCGCTGCGCACGCGCGGCGCGCGGCCGGGTTCGGCGTCAACCTGATCGCGTTCCACAGCGCCAACCTCGGCCTCGGCGTCAGCGCGCGGCACTACTACCGCTACCTGCTCGAGAGTGGTCTCGAGGTGTGCCCGGTCGACCTGCCGGTGCCCGGCGGGCGCTCGGGTCACGACCTGTCGTACGCCGACAAGTTCGCGCCGCTCGATCGCGCGACGCCGCACGCGGTCAACGTGTTCCTGATGAACCCCGGCGACATCCGCGACCACCTGCGGATGCGCTACCCGGCCGTCCGGACCGAAGGTCGGGTCAACGTCGCGCTGCCGTTCTGGGAGCTCGCGCGCCTGCCCGAATCGTGGCTGCCGACGTTGTCGAAGATGGACGTCGTGATCGCCGCGAGCGGCTTCATCCGCCACGCGATGGCCATGGACCTCACCGGGCCGGTGATCCGCTCGCTGCACCATCCGATCTACCTGCCGGAGCGCGTGGCCGTGGATCGCGCCCGCTGGGACATCCCGGCCGGCGTCGTCGCGTTCGTCTGCAGCTTCGAGATGGCCAGCGACATCAACCGCAAGAACCCGTTCGCCGGCATCCGCGCCTTCGAACGCGCGCTCGGCGGCGATCCACGCGCGCTGCTGATCGTCAAGGTCAACAACGCGAATTGGGACCCGAGCTTCGTGCCGCACCTCGACGAGCTGAAGGCGATCGCCGCGCGCGCGGGCAACGTGCGCATCCTCGACGTGGTCCTGCCGTACGCCGACGTCCTGTCGCTGTTCGCGAGCTCCGACGTGCTCGTGTCGCTGCACCGCGCCGAGGGCCTCGGTCTGTGCCTGATGGAGGCCATGACGCTCGGCAGGCCGGTGGTCGCCACCGGCTGGTCCGGCAACATGGACTTCACGACCGAGCAGAACTCCTGCCTCGTCGGCTACGACCTCGTGCCGGTCGTCAATTCGACGCAGCCGGCCTACTCGTCGTCGTTCGTCCGCAGCGACGCCTGCTGGGCCGAGGCGCGAGTCGACGAGGCCGCGCACTGGCTGCGCCGGCTCGTCGACGACCCGGCGCTGCGCGCGCGGATCGGCGCGCGGGCCGCGGCCGACATGGCCGACTACCAGCGCCGCATCGACGTCGGCGAGCTGGTCGCGACGGTCGGGAACCTGCTGGCGCGCCGCGGTTGACCGCCAGATCGGCTACTTGCCGCGCGCCTTCGCGAGTTCCGGCGGCAGCACGGGGTCGCGTTCGCAGAACGCCGCGAACCGGCGCCCGAGCTCCTGGTCGGGGACGCCGTCCTCGATCGCCGCGCCGCGTTCCCGCAGCTTCTTCAGCAGCGCGTCGTGGTAGAAGCCGCTCGCGGCCTTGACGATGCGGATCTCACCTTCGCCGGAGCCGAGCGCGATCGTCGTCAGGCCCTCGGCGCGCGCGACCGACACGTCGTTGTCGGCGAAGAATCGCCAGATCGGCGTCAGCTCGAGGTGTTTCGCCAGCTCCTCGCCCCGTAGCGCGACTGCCTCGGGTGCGACGGCGGTTTCGCTCGGCGGCCCCTCGTTCGCGCGCCGTTGTGCCGTGCCGACGCGGCGCACCATCGCGGTGCTGGTCTCCTCGGCGAGCATCGCGGCGGCCCGCTGACGGAGCCAGCGATGGTCGGCGAGCGAGATCGGCAGCCGCAGCTCGATCCGCCCCGGTGTCACGACCAGCATCTTCTGCTTCGCCCGCTGGAAGTCCTGCGCGAGCTCCTTGGTGTCGTCGTCGAAGACGCGCTTCTGGCCGTTCACCTCGATGCCGGTGGTCACGGCCTTCGTCATCAGCAGATCGAGCCCCGTGTTGACCTTCGCGAGGAAGCCCGTGAAGTCGTTCACGCGCACGAACTGGTGCGCGCACAACATGCCGAGCGGGTCGGTGAAGACGCCGCCGTTCTCGACCTCGACATGCTGCGCGAGCGCCGCCTTCGGTCCGGTGATCTTGGCCGTCAGGTCGATCTTCAGCGGCCAGTTGTCCCAGATCGCGAACATGCCGCTCGCCAGCGCGTGGTCGAGGTCCGCCAGCGCCTTCTTGGCCGGGTCGCCGCTGTCCTCCCGTTCGATCAGCAGACCGCGATAGACGAGGTGCACGTCGAGACGGTCCTTCGTGACGTCCTGATGGACGACGATGTCCTGGCCGTCGAATTCGAGGCACGCGGCAGGCAGCACGAGCAGCAAGGCGGCCACGGCGAGTGAGCGGGCGCGAGCGAGCATGGGTTCTCCTAATCGAGCATGGCGACGGCGAGCACGGCTACCCCGGCGATGTCCTCCGCCGTGCAGCCGCGCGAGAGGTCGAGATACGGCTTCTGCAGACCCTGCAGAAGGGGGCCGAAAGCGCGGAAGCCGGCGAGGCGCTCCGTCACTTTGTAGGCGATGTTGCCGGCGTCGAGATCCGGGAAGATGAACACGTTGGCGCGGCCCTGCAGCGGGCTGTCGGCGCACTTGCGCGCCGCGACCGCGGGCACGTAGGCCGCGTCGAACTGCAATTCGCCGTCGCTGGCGATCTCGGGATGGCGCGCCCTGAACCGGGCCGCGGCGTCGCGCACCTTGGCGACCTTGGCATGCTCGGCGCTGCCGCGCGTGCTGAACGACAGGAATGCGACCCGTGGTGCCGTGCCGGTGAACCGGCGATGGTTCGCCGCGGTGGTCGCCGCGATGTGCACGAGCTGCTCGGCGTCGGGATCGGGCACCACGCCACAATCGGCGAACGACAGCGCCTCGTCGCCGCGCGTCATCAGGAACATCGACGACACCAGCGGCGTCGCCGGCGCGGTGCCGAGGCAGAACAGGCCGGCGCGGATCACGTCGGCGGTCGGATGGGAGGCACCGGTCACGCCGGCGTCGGCGTGGCCGAGCGCGACCAGGCCCGCGCCGAACACGACCGGCTGCGCGGCCAGCTCGCGCGCCGCGGCCGCGTCGAGACCCTTGTGGCGGCGGCGTTCGTGCAGCAGCGCCGCGACGTCGGGCAGGCGCGCATCGCGCCGCGGATCGTCGACCCAGACGACCTCGCACAGCCCGTCGCGCTGCAGGAGGTCCCGCGCCGCCGCCGTGCGAGGGTCGGCGGTCTCGGGCAGGACGACGCGGGCGCGGCGTCGTCGGGCGCGTTCGCGGAGGGCGTGGAGGGCGTCCGTCATGGTGCCAAGGCTACCAGGACGTCGGGGCACCGCCGACCGTCATCGCTTCGGCGCGCGCTTGCTGCCTGCGGCCTTGCGCCGCATCGCGCGGTAGCGCGTCGTCGTGATGCCGGCGATGCCCCAATCGTCCGTGTCGACCTCGTCGATCAGCACGAAGGTCGTCGCCGGATCCTTGTGCAGGACGTCGACCAGGGTCTCGGTGATGCGGCGGATGACCTCGGCCTTCTGGGCCTTGGTGGCGCCGTCGCGGGTGATGCGGACGTTGACGTAGGGCATCAGGGTTGCTCGATCTCGAAATGGAAGACCTTGGCGACGATCTGCCAGCGACCGTCGACGCGCAGCAAGGTCAGGAAGTCGGTGAAACGCTTGGGCGCGATCGCGCATTCGACGCAGGCGCGCGCCGTGACCGGCCCGGCGAACTCGATCGACACGATGCGATCGCGGCGTGGTTCGCCCTTGCTCGCCGGCGACGGCCGGCGCGCGACCATCGGCAGGTAGGTCGCCATGTCCAGGTGCAGCAGCGTGCCGTCGCTGGCGGTCGCGTAGATCGCCGCCGGGTGCAGCACGTCGCCGAGCGCGTTCGCGTCGCTGTGGTGCAGCGCGTCGAAGTAGCGCAGCAGGACGGCACGCACCTCGGCGAACGCGTCCGTCGCGCCTTCGCCGGCGCTCATTGCGCGCCCTTGCGCCAGCGGAGTGCGGCCTTGGCGACGCGCGCGCCGAGCGCTTCGGCGGTCAGGCGATCGGATTTCGGCGGCGCATCGCTCGGCGGCGCGTCGGCATTGGACTGCGCCATCGCGCCGAGGAAGCTGCCGAGCCGGTTGAGGTCGTCGACCGAACCCTTGGTGTTGTTGTTGCCCGGCATCAGGCCGAGGCTGACCCAGATCATCGCGTGCTGCATCGCGAACGTCACGAGCTGCTGCAGGGTCGCCAGCTTGTCGCCGCTCTGGCTCGCCGAGTTCGTGAAGCCCGCGGCGAGCTTGTCCTTCCACGCCTGCTTGCCCCAGCGCGCCGACGACTCGTCGAGGAACGCTTTGAACGGCGCCGACACGCCGCCCATGTAGGTCGGCGAACCGAAGATGATCGCGTCGGCTTCGTCGAGCAGGTGCCACTTGTCGGCGTGCTCGCCGACGGCGACCAGGTCGGCCTGGATGCCGGGGACGGCGGCGGCGCCGCGGTGGACGGCCTCGGCCTGCACGCGCGTGTGGCCGTAGCCGCTGTGGAAGACGATGGCGATGCGAACGGGAGTCTGGCTGCTGGCCATGATGGGTCGGTCGGTATGCGGTTTCGGAAGGGCCGGTCCTTAGACGCCGGTGCGCGGCGATCCCATGTCGAAGCGCCGATGGCGGTGATAAGGTCCGGTTATGGATCTCGACTTCCGCGACCTCGAGATGGTCGAGCAGCTGGCCGGCGGCGCGACGCTGACGGTCGCCGCGCAGCGCCTGTTCGTCAGCCAGCCGGCGCTCAGCCAGCGGCTGCGGGCGCTCGAGGAGCGCTTCGGCGCGCCGCTGTTCGAGCGCACGCCGCGCGGCATGCAGCCGACCGCCGCGGGGCAGCGGCTCGCAACCGGCGCGGCCCAGGCGCTGACGGCGCTGCGCGCGGCGGCGAAGGACATCGCGCTGGCGCGCAGCGGCGGCCGCCGCGAACTGCGCATCACGTCGCAGTGCAGCACCAGCTACCAGTGGCTCGCGCCGATCGCCGGACGCTTCCGCGAACTGCACCCGGAGGTCGAACTGCGCATCGTCAGCGTGCCGCAGGACGACCCCGCTGCGGCGCTGCAGGCGCAGAGCGTCGACGTCGCGCTGGTGTGCAAGGCGAACGCCGCGAACCGTCACGTCGCGATGCATCCGCTGTTCGAGGACGTCTCGGTCGCGGTGGTCGCCACCGGCCATCCCTGGGCCAGCCGCGCGTCGATCGCAGTCGGCGACTTCGCCACCGCGCACGTCGTGCTCTACGACGTCTACGAGCAGTCGCGGACCGACCCCGTGCCGCTGCCGTTGCCCGCCGGCGCCGTGCCGGCGCGCATGACGACGACGCCGGTCGTGACGCAGCTCCTGCTCGAGGTCGTCGCCGGCGGCGACGCGGTGACGGTTCTGCCGCGCTGGGTGGCCGAGCCCTACCAGCGCGAGGGCCGCGTGGTGCTCGTGCCGATGGCGGAGACGCCGCCGCCGTCGCTGTGGCATGTCGCCACGCGGCGTGATGCGGTCGACCCGGCGACGCGCGCGTTCGTCGAGGTGCTGATCGAGAACCTGCGCGGCCGCGCGCCTCGCTACGCGAACGCGTGATCGCGCCGTCGCGCGGGCGCTCAGCCGAAGCGAACCGCCAGCCGACTCAGCGAACCGAACTCGAAGCCGCTGATCGGGAACGACACCGCGGCATCGTCGGCGCCGGCGCCCGCGGCGACCAGCAACGGCACGAAGTGATCGTCGGTCGGATGCGCGAGCGCGAGATCTGGCGCGCGGTCGCGGTAGGCGGCCAGCGCGTCGAGGTCGCGCGCGAGCAGCCGTTCGCGCACCCAGCCTTCGAAGTTGGCCGCCCATGCCGGCGGGGTGAGGCTGCCGTTCCAGTCGATGCGCCGCAGGTTGTGCACCGCGCCGCCGCTGGCGAGCACGAGCACGCCGGCGTCGCGCAGCGGCGTCAAGCGGCGACCGAGGTCGATCATCTGCTGCGGCGTCCAGCGCCACGGCATCGAGAGCTGCAGCACCGGCACGTCGTGGCGCGGGTACATGTGCACCAGCGGCACCCAGACGCCGTGATCCCACGGCCGCTCGTCGTCGCGCCGGAGGTCCGGGAGGCGGCGTTCGAGGTCGGCGGCGAGGTCGGAGGCCGCCGGCGCGTCGTAGCGAACGTGATAGAGCTCGTCGGGGAAGCCGCCGAAGTCGTAGAGCAGCGGCCGCGGCGTCCGTGTGCCGAGGGTCGGCGGTGCGTCTAGCCAGTGCGCGGAGATCGCCAGCACCGCACGCGGTCGCGGCAGCGCCGCCGCGAGCCGCACGAAGTCGGCACCGGCTCGCGCGTCGAGCGCCAGCGTCGGCGCGCCGTGCGAGACGAACACGACCGGCATGCGCGCGGTCGCGGGTTCGGTGGGTGGACTCATGTTCGGGTCGGTCTCCGGCCGGGTCGGGGCGGGTTGCGAGCAGCCGGCGGCCAGCAATGCGCCGGCCGACCAGCCGAGGAAGTCGCGCCTGGTCGTGTCCATGGCTGGAACGCTACCGCGTGCTCATCGCGCGTTGGTGATCCGGCGATCGAGCGACCAGCGCCCGCCGCCGGTGGCGACGAGCGCCAACGCCATGCCGATGACCAGCAGGTGGTACTCGTAGCCTTCGCCGGCCTGCGCGCCGAACCAGTTCATGAAGAACCCGTTCGGCAGGTGGACGGTGGCGATCGCGCCGACCATCACGGCGACGAAGCCGAGCGCGGCGAACCGCGTCGCGAGGCCGGCGAGCAGCAGCAGCGCGCCGACGAATTCGATCAGCACGACCAGCGCGGCCAGCGGGTAGGGGAGGCCGATCTGGCCGGTCAGGTAGCCGAGCGTGCCGCTCCAGCCGTAGCCGCCGAACCAGCCGAGGACCTTCTGCGCGCCGTGCGGGAACATCACGAGCCCCAGCGTCAGGCGCAGCAGGGTCGGGCCGATCGCGGCGTCGGTCGCGAGCAGGCGGGTCAGCGGGGATGGGGATGAGGTCGCTTGCGCGATCAATGGTTGACTAGTCATGGAGATCGGTGCGGTAAGGGAGTGTAGGTCGTCGGTCGATGCCGGTGGTGCGGGGTGGCGCCGCGGTGCGCGGTCAGGCCGGGGTTCGCGTGCAATGGCGCCGCAGCTTGTCGAGCAGCGTGAGCAACTCGGTGACCTCGCGATCACCGAGCACGCCGAGCACCTCGCTCTCGAGCGCGTCGATCGGGCGGTCGAGGCGCGCCAGCAGCTTGCTGCCGGCGTCGGTGATCCGGCACAGGACCTGGCGGCGGTCCTGCGCGGCGCGCTCGCGTGCGACCAGGCCCTTCTGCTCGAGGCGGTCGATCAGGCGCGTCACGCCGGGCGTGCGCTCGATCATCCGTTCGCCGATCTCGAGCGTCGGCAGCCCATCGGCGCCGGCGCCGCGCAGGATACGCAGCACGTTGTATTGCTGCAGCGTCAGCTGGTCGTGGTCGGCGAGCAGGTCCTGGAACGGCCAGCGCAGCGCCTCGGCGGTCAGCAGCAGGCCGACGAACAGCTCCTGGCGGCGCGTGCGGAACGGCACGTTCTGCTTGATCGCCGCCTGCACGCTGCCGGGCGTCGGGGTACGGGATGCGCCGGCTCGGGTCTTGGCTGGTTTGATGGCCACGCGATCAGTATCGACCGAAACGCATGACTAGTCAAGCATCTGCTGGATGAGGTGCTGGAACTCGCCGTGCTCAGCGGGCCGCACCCACCCGCACCAGGGGATCGACGTCGAATTCCGCCTCGGCGACCAGGGCGGCGAACGGCTCCTGTGGACGGCTGGCCAGCGCGCGGTAGACGGCCGCCCGCACCTCCGGTTCGCGCGACATGTCGAGGAGCAGGCCGAGGATTCGGCCGGTCTGCTGCGACCATTCGCCGGGTTCGGCCAGAACCGTCAGCACGCTGCTGCGGGAGACGGGGTTGCGCGTGCGCAGCGCGAGCGGGCCCAGATCCCAGGTGGGAGTCCGCCAGGCGCGCACCCGGGCCACGTCGATGACGGCGTACGGATCGTCGAACAGGCGCAGCCGATCGATGTTCTCGCCGGGTTCGCGCCCGAGAAAGCGCAGGGCGTAGGCCATCGGCAGCAGATGGTTGGCACCGACCACGTCGATGCCGACCTCACCGTCCGCGACGGGGGTCCCGCGCTGCAGCGCCAGCTCCATCGTCTTTCGCCAGGCTGCCTGCGCGATCAGCGGCGTCGGCGCGGCGCGGAACGGCGCGAGCGCGGCGAGATCCGCATCGGTGCCATCGGATTCCTGGGCGATCGCATCCAGCAGATGGTTCACGACGTCGCGAGGGGCGCCCGCCAGCACGTCCGGTTGTGGGAACGCCGCGATGCGGACTGCGAGCGGGGCCTCGGTGCGGCGTGGAATCCAGGCGAGGAAGGGTGCCGACTGCCCGATCGGCAGGCGGGCGATGGTTGGCGCGACATCGCGCAGCAGAGTGGCCGAGCGCGCGTCCGCGGGGAGGTTCCGGAGCGCCGTCATCGCCAGCCGGCGTTGTTCCTCGCCGCCTTCGAGCAGATCGACGAGCACACCGGGGGCGCCGCGCAGCCAGCGCGGATCGCGCAGGATCTGGTCGGCGGGCAGCAGCGCGCGGATCCGCGGCTCGTCGAGCCGGTCGGCGTGCCCCAGGCAATACGCGCAACCCTCGCGGCTCATCAGGGGGTTGGCGAACAGAGCGCGATACCAGGGCACCAGGTCATCGGGCACGACCGGGTAGATCCCCAGCACGACGTCGAGCGCGCCGCGTTGCCAGGCGTTCGGCATGATCACCGCTGCTTCGGTGAGCGGGGCCACGGTTGCCGCATAGCAGGCGTGGAGCTGGCGGGCCGTCGCCGCATCGACGTGCGGTGCCGCGAGGCCCGCATTGCGCAGGATCACCCACGCGTAGCGTTGGGCGCGGGCGTGGACCTCGGCGGGAGCGTTCGCGGCGGGCAGGGTCGCCGAGGCCAGGATCCGGCGAACGAGCGCCGCGTCACCGGTGCGGGCGGCCACGGCGATCACACGCGCCGCATAGCCGGGCGTGCCATCGGCCGCGGGCTCGCCGAGATCGGTCGGATCGGCGGGCCAGCATTCGTCGGCCGTGGCGAGGACGAGTTGCGCCACGGCGGGCGGAGGATCCGGGCGCTGGAGCAGCCCCGACAGCGTCTGCTCGGCGGCTTCGCGGACGGCCGCTTCCGCCGCGTCCAGGTCGTCCAGCGCCGCGCGAGCGACCGCGAGGTCGTCGGGTTGCGCGGCAGCGATCGGCGTCGCGTTGGCCGCGGGGTCCGCCAGCCAGCGGCATGCAGGCAGCCCCAGCTCCTTGCGAACCGCGACCGCCGCGGCGTAGCGCTCGTTCGCCGTGGATTCCTGGGCGAGGCTGGCAGCCGCGAAGGTGAGGACGACTGCGGCGAGCAGCCCCGAACGGGAGAGGGCGGAGGTCATGGGGCGAAGGCGGCGGGCGCACGACGCCGCGGGCCGCCGCGAGTTCCCGCCCGCAGCCGGTCCGCCCGGGCTGTCCCTACCGCTCGACTTCCATCTCCAGCAGCGCCAGGCCGTGGGTCTTGCCCTGCGCGTCGGTCTTGAGGCTCTCGCTGCCGCCGCCGCCGAGCGAGTCGCGCAGCAGGAAGTTCAGCGCGAACAGGTTCGGCGCCTCGTAGCGCGTCACCTCGCCCTTGCAGATCGCGTGGAAGTGGCGCTTCACGCGGTCGACGGTCAGCTCGCGCCTGATGATCTCGTAGTCGCGCTGGTTGGTGACGAAGACGCCGACGTTGCTGCCGTCGCCCTTGTCGCCGCTGCGCGCGAACGCGAACTCCTTGAGCCTGGTCTTCGCCATCACGACACCTCCACACGCACGGTGGTCTTGACCTGCCGCTTGTCGAGCAGCGCCGGCCAGTAGCCGACGATGTCGGTCGCCTTCGGCCGGCCACCGGCGAAACCGGTGACGCCGGGCGGGCCGCTGGTGACCAGCGGCACCATCTCCATGCCGAAGCGGTCGACCTTCTTCTGGTCCTGGCACTTCACGCCGAGGCGCAGCACGACCTCGGGCGGATCCTGGGATTCGTGGATGCCGGCGTGGCAGACGCCCGCGCCGACCAGTTCGACGAGCTTCTCGTGCTCGGCGAACGTGCAGCCGTCGAGGGCCAGGCGGCCCCAGACGATGTCGGCGCACAGCTTCGCCTTCGCCACCGCGTCGGGGCCGCTGATCGTCAGCTGGCCGCTGGCCTTGAAGCCGTTCGCGTAGCTCAGCGAGACCTTGTAGGTGTCGGTCGCCGGGCCGCCCTTGATGCCGGACAGGCGCACGCGGTCGGGCCCGACCTCCTCGACCTTGGCGCTGGTGAAGTCGGCCGTGCAGTCCGGGCCGAGGTAGCGCGTCGGATCGCCCATCTCGTAGAGCAGCTGCGAGACGACCGTGTTGCGGTTGACGAGGCCGCCGGTGCCGGCGTGCTTCGTCACGACGAACGTGCCGTCCGGCGAGGCCTCGATGATCGGATAGCCGATCCGGACGAAGTCCTTCACCGCGCGCCAGTCGGTGTAGTTGCCGCCGGTGCACTGCGCGCCGCACTCGGCGATGTGGCCGGCCATCGTGCTGGCCGCGAGCTTGTCGTAGTCGCCAGGCCGCCAGCCGAACTCGTGGATCATCGGCCCGCCGACCAGCGCCGGGTCGGTCAGGCGACCACCGATCACGATCTGCGCGCCGGCCGCGAGGCACTCGGCGATCGCGAACGCGCCGACGTAGGCATTGGCGCTGAGCAGCCGGTCCTGCACGGCCGACAGCGGGCGGCCGTCGTCCATGTTGGCCAGCATGTGGCCGTTCTGCAGCAGCTCGGGCACGCGCGCCAGGACATCGTCGCCCTCGATGATGCCGACCTTGAGGCCCTTGATGCCCTGCTTGCGCGCCAGCTCCAGCACCGCCTCGAGACAGGCCTGCGGGTTCACGCCGCCGGCGTTGGCGATCACCTTGATGCCCTTCGCGTGCACCTGCGGCAGCGTGCGCTCGAGCATCTTGACGAAGTCGGTCGCGTAACCCGCCTTCGGATTACGCCCCTTGAGCTTCTGCATGATGCTCATCGTCACCTCGGCGAGGTAGTCGAGGGCGAGGTAGTCGAGCGGACCTTCGCGCACGAGGCGCACGGGGCCGAGGATCGAGTCGCCCCAGAAGCCTTGGCCGTAACCGATGAGGACCTTGTCGCGCATGCTTGGAGTCGGGGTTCGCGGGGCGAACAGGATAGCCCGTATCGCCGCCGATTGCCCTCATCCGGGTTGATCGGGTCACCGGACGCCGACATCCTGGGTTCCGCCGATGCGCAACCAGCCTTCCCCCGCCGCGCCGCGCTTCGACGACCCCGAGTCGCGCCCGCTCGATTTCGCGTTCCTCGCGCTGACGAGCCTGTTCCTGGCGTCGCTGGTGGTCTGCAACCTGATCGCCAACAAGTTCCTGACGGTCGACCTCGGCTTCAAGGTGTTCGTGCTGTCGGCCGGCGCGCTGCCGTATCCGATCACGTTCCTGGCGACCGACCTGCTGTCGGAGATCTACGGCAAGCGACGGGCGAACCAGGTCGTGTGGTCGGGATTCGTCGCCTCGCTGTTCGCGCTGCTGGCGCTGTGGGCCGGCAACCAGTTCCCGGCGATCGAAGGCAGCCCCGTCAGCGACCCCGTCTACCACGCCGCCTTCAGCAACACCTGGCGCGTGATCGCCGCGTCGATGACCGCCTACCTGGTCGCGCAGTTCGTCGACGTGCGGCTGTTCCACTTCTGGCGCGAGCTGACCGACGGCCGGCACCTCTGGCTGAGGAACAACGCCTCGACGATCCTGTCGCAGCTGCTCGATTCGCTGCTGGTCGTGCTGGTGCTGTTCTGGGGTGCGAAGACGGCGAACGAGATGTTCGCGATCGTGCTCGATCTGTGGCTGTTCAAGACGATCGTCGCGCTGTGCGACACGCCGTTCTTCTACGCCGGAACGTGGTGGTTGCGCCGTTCGGCGATGCGACCGCTGTAGACCACGGCACCTGCCCGCCGCGTAGGATGGGCCGAATGCACAAACTCCTCCCGCTCATCGCGGCCCTCGCTCCCGCCGCGTCCCTGCTCGCCCAGTGCCCGCCGCCGAGTTCGGTCGTGCCGCCGACCATGGTTCCGGTCAGCGCCGGCTCCTGGGGCATCCAGCAGGTCGCGATCCCGTTGCAGGCCGGCCAGCTCGCCTACATCCTGATCAGCCTGCCGTCGCCGACGCCGATCCCGCTGTCGGCGCTGCCGTGGCTGTTCTGCGGCCCGGTCGGCAACACGCCGTGTCTCTACGCGACGCTCGACGCGGTGACCTGGTTCGACCTCGGCCCGTCGCAGGGCATCCCGGTCTACGTGTCGGCCTCGTGGCCCAACAACCCGGCGCTGGTCGGCACGCTGTTCGTCGCGCAGTTCGGCCACGCCGGGTGTGCGCCGGGCACCGGCCCGGACCTCTCGGTCCTGGTCACGGTGCAGCTCAACTGACCGAACCCGCGCGTTCGGTCACTGTGCCGGGTGATGCATCACAGCCGCGTGCGGCATCACAGCCCGCCGAGCGTCATCGCGCCGTGGTTGGCGAGCACCAGACCGAAGGTGTTCGCCGCGGCATCGAACGCGGCGCCCTGGCAGAAGATCGTCAAGCCGAGCAGCAGGGGATCGTTCGGAATCGGCAGCGTCCAGGTCGCGGTGTTGCCGACCGCGAGGAACGCGTCGATCAGCACCGGATCGACCTGCAGGTCGCAGCCCGGCATGCCGATCACGCCGAGCGGCAGCGGCAGCGGGCCGAGTCCCGATTGCGTGTCGCTGAGCCCCCACAGCATCAGGCCGATCGTGTTGGCCGGCACCGGCGAGAAGTCGACGTGGAACGTGCGGTCGAGCCACGGTCGCTCCGTCGTGGCCATCGCCGCGGTGCCCGCGGTGCCCGGGCAACCCGTGCCCGAGACGACGAACGTCGCCGGCTGCGTCGGCGCATAGCGCCAGGTCTCGGCGGTCGCGACGCTGCCGTACATCAGCACCTGCTCGCTGACGAAGTCGTAGGTCAGGTAGGTGTCGCTGCGCGCGGCGGGCAGCGTCGCCGGTGTGCGGCTCAGCCAATCGGTGCCGTCCCATTCCCACGTGTCGGCGGCATTGGGCCCGCCGAACATCACGGCGCGACCGCGCGTCGTGTCGGTCGTCAGCGAATGGTCGTAGCGCGGCAGCGGCGTGTGCGCCGGCGCGAGCTGCGCCCAGTTCGTGCCATCGAAGCGCCACGTGTCCGACGGCATCTGGTAGCCGCTGAACAGCACCAGTCCGCCGGTCAGCGGATCGGCGGTCATGTCGGTCGCGCGGCGCGGCAGGGGCGCGTTCGCGGTGGTGATCTGCGTCCAGTCGGTGCCGTCCCACGACCACGTGTCGTTGAGATCCAGCGTCGAGTAGCCGCCCCACAGCACGACCTTGCCGAGGGCGGGGCACCAGGCCATCGCATGCGAGCGGCGCGGGCCGGGCGAGTTGATCGGGCTCGCCAGCGTCCAGTCGACACCATCCCACTCCCAGGTGTCGCCGAGCAGACCGCCACCTGCCGGGATGCCGCCGTACATCACCAGGCGGATGCGGACGTGGTCGTAGACGAGCGTGTGCGCGACGCGCGCCGGCGGCACGGTCAGCGGCGTCGCCTGCGTCCACGTGGCGCCGTCGAACAGCCAGGTCTGGTCCGAACGCACGCCACCGCTGACGCCGCCGAACAGCACGGTCTGGTTGAACGGCAGGAAGAACCCCATCGCGTGCGCGGTGAACGGCGGCGGCGAGTTGGTTGGCGTCAACAGCGTCCAGTTGGTCTGGGCGCGCAGGGTGGACAGAGCGGCGAGGCAGCCGATGCCCAGGATGGCGAGGCGAGGTGCAGGCATGGTGGGGCGAGCGCGGCCGAGGGGGATTCCGCGGCGGCGCGGCGCCGAGGATACCCCGCCGTCGCAAACTCTGCTGATGAGCCGAGGCGCGGGCGGCCCTCTCCTCTTCCCCCCCGGCGCGTCCTGTGGCCACGACCCGAGGTCTGCTGCGGCGCTGCGCGCCGCCACAATGGGCCGCAGGCGCGCCGGTGGCGCGGCCCGCGGCGTCGGGGACCAGGCAGGCGTCGACGAACGAATCGCTGAGGAGAGCCCCCGGGCCCAGCCGTTCGCCCGTTGCCCCACCGAATCCGTCGCGCCGGGCGCCAGGTTGCAACGGCGCCGCATCGCGCGGCGTTGTCCGACCATGCGCGGCCGCTCGAAGCTCCTCCCCGTCCCGTATTTCATGCAGCCTACGGCCATCACCTGCCAGTCCACGGTGCTGAAGATGATGGCTTCGTATCTCGAGCAGTACGTGGTCAAGAAGCCGGATGGAGCGCTCGCGCTGTCGATTCCGGCGATCTGGAGCGAGCTCAACGAGTCCAAGGCGCGTCCGATCAAGGCGCGCAACGCGCACGGCAACTTCAAGTGGTGGCTGGAGACCAGGTTCCCGCAGCTGCGTGTCGAGCAGCGGACCCTCCACGACGAGATCGCGGCCATCGAGTACGTCGTCGCTTCGATCGACGCGGCGTATCCCGTCCTCGCGAGCGTCAGCCACGAGAACGTCAAGGGTCACATCGTGTTGATCGTCGGTTACGTCGACTACCTGCCCCACATGAGCACCGAAGGACAGGCGATCGTCGTGCACGATCCGTACGGCGCATTCGATCCTTCGCTCGGCTCGAAGCTCTGGGGCAAGCGGCGGGGCGAAGGTGGCATGAGTCTGGTCGGCGGTGGCGAGTCGGCGTCGGGCCGGAACGTGTCGTTGCCGATGTCGTCGTTGAGCCGGCACCGCGTCGGCGACGCGCGCTTCGGCAACTACGAGTTCCTGACGCTCCGGTGACGCTCGTTCCGTGGCGGGTGGGCGCCCTACATCCGCTCGGGCGCCGGGATACCCAGCAGCCCCAGCGACGTCGCCAGCAGGCGCCGCGCGGCGTCGACCAGCACCAGCCGCGCGTCGCGCACCGCCGGTTCGGCGCCGACGACGTAGTGGTCGCGCAGGTAGCTGTGGATCTCGCCGGCGAGCGCGATCGCGAACGCCGTGACGATGCTCGGCTCGCTCTGCTCGGCGGCGCGCTGCACCGCGCTGCCGAACTCGAGCATGACCAGCAGCACGCGTTCGGCATCGGCGAGCAGCGCGTAGTCGACCGCGTCGGACGCCGGCACCGGGGTCTCGGCCTTGCGTAGGATCGACGCCAGCCGCGCGCACGCGTACTGCACGTACGGCCCGGTCTCGCCCTCGAACGTCAGCATCGCGTCCCAGTCGAACTTGACGTCCTTGATGCGCGAGTTCTTGAGGTCGTTGAAGACGATCGCCGACACGCCGACCTGCTCGGCGACCGCGTCGGCGTCGGGCAGGTCGGGGTTCTTCTCGCGGATGATCGAGCGGACCTTGGCGACGCTCTCGTCGAGGATCTCGTCGAGGAACACCGCGTTGCCGGCGCGCGCGGCGAACTTCTCCCACTTGCCGTCATCGCCTTTGCCCAGCACCAGGCCGAACGGCACGTGCTCGATTGCCGCGGCCACCGGCTCCTTCATCTTCTCGAGCACCGCCTTCAGCTGCGCGAAGTGCAGCTTCTGTTCGGCGCCGACGACATAGAGGATGCGGCTCGGATGGAACGTCTGCTCGCGGTAGAACGCCGCGGCGAGGTCGCGGGTGTGGTAGAGCGTCGTGCCGTCGCTCTTGCGCAGCAGGCACGGCTCCTTGATGCCCTGCTCCTTGAGCCAGACGACCTCGGCGCCGTCGCTCACTTCGAGCACGCCGGCGGCCTTCACGCGGGCCATCGCCGCCTCCATCTTGTCCTCGAAGAACGACTCGCCGGTGATGTGGTCGAACGTCACGCCGAGCCTCTGGTACGGCCCCTGGAACGCCTTCAGCGACTCGTCGCGCAGCAGCTGCCACATGCGCCGCTCGGCGTTGTCTTCGCCGCTCTCCAGCGCCTTGAAGTGCAGTGCCGCCTCCTGATCGAGCGCCGGGTCGGCCTTCGCCGCCTCACCGTAGCGCTTGTAGAGTTCGTGCATGTAGCGCATCGGCGAACGGTGCAGCTCCTGCTCGTTCCCCCAGCGCATGTAGGCCGTCATCATCTTGGCGAACGGCATGCCCCAGTCGCCGAGGTGGTTGATGCCGTGCACGGTCGTGCCGAGGTGGCGGTGGATGCGGCACAGGGCGTTGCCGATCACCGTGCTGCGCATGTGGCCGATGTGGAACGGCTTGGCGATGTTGGGGGAGCTGAAGTCGATGCACACCGTGCGGCCGGTGGGCCGCGCCGGGCCGTAGGGCAGCGCGTCGCTCTGGATCGCCGACAGCACCTCGCGCGCGAGCGCCGCACGGCGGAAGCGGAAGTTGACGAACGGTCCCGCCGCGGCCGCCGATTCGACGACCGTGTCGGGCGTGAGCTTCGCGGCGAGTTCGCTGGCGAACGCCGGCGGCGCCTTGCCGGCGAGCTTCGCCAGCTGGAACGCGCCGAGCGCGACGTCGCCGTGGTCGCGGTTCTTCGGCGGATCGAGCCGCAGCAGCGGTTCGGCCGCCGCGGCGTCGAGGCCGAGGTCGGTGGTGATGGCGAGCAGGCGGGCGCGGAGATGGCTGAGCAGGTCGGTCACGGGCGGGAATGCAGGCGTGGGGGCGAGGAGGATAGCGCAGCAGCCTGGCGATCTCGCCGGCGGGTCGCATTCTCGGGAGGCCTGCAGCGGAACGCCCGATCCGGCGACGTCGGGAGCGGTGGCGGGGCGGATCGGCGGCCCGCGTCCTGAAACTTCCGGGTGCGGGACTGGTAGACTGGCTCCATCGTCGCGTCCCACCACGCGACCCGACTCGGGGAGAGACCATGCTCGCATTCCGATCGCTGGCAGCCACCATGCTGGTTGCCGCCCTTCCGGCACAGGTTCCTGCGCACGCCGTGCCGCTCGCGCCAGATTTCCCCGCCTTGAAGGTGTTGCAGATCGGCGACTCCGTGCACCTGGCGGGCGGCGTCTACTACAACCGATCGCTCGACGGCGGTCGCACGTGGCCGGTTTTCCCGCCCGTGCCCAGCCTGCAGGAGATCAGCGACGTCGCCAGCGGTCCGGGCTACCTGCTGACCTGTGGCAGGTTCCAGGATTTCGGCGGCGGGACCTTGTACCCCGCCGTCGCCCGGTCGACGGATGGCGGCAGCACCTGGACCCAGCCGCTGACGCTCGACTCGTACTCTTCGACCGACATGCGGCTGGCGATCGACGGCGCGAACGTGGTCGCGGTGTGGCTGCACAGCTTCTACTACAGTGTCTGGACGAGACGTTCGGGCGACGGCGGTCTGACCTGGTCGCCCGCGATTCGGCTGGACCAACCTGGAGGCCCGTACGGCACCCTCGGCTATCCGACGGTGATCGGCGATGGCCCGCACGTCCAGGTCTTCTGGCTGGGAACCGGCAGCACGGCCACCCTGCTGCAGCAGGAATCGCTGGACGGCGGGCAGACCTGGCTGACGGCGGCGCGCACGCGCCAGCTGGCCTCCGGTGCCTTCACGCTCGCGGGGGCGGGCTACGACCTGTTCCTCGTCGATGGCGCCGCGGCGGCCCACGTGACCCACAACGGCGGTGTGACGTGGAGCAACGTCGCGATCCCAGGCATGCAGGCGACCTACCACGTCGCGGTCGACGGCCAGACCGTGGTCGTCGTCGGCGGCGCGAACACGGCGGGCGTGTTCTCGTTCCTCGTCGACGTCTCGACCGACGGCGGCGTGACGTGGCAGGCGAACCCGTGGCCGTTCGTGCCTGCCTCGCCGCTCACGGCTCGGGTCTACGCGGCAGCCGGCGGCGTCTACGCGCAGTTCGCGTCGGCTTCGGGGGCAGGCGAACGGCTGTTCCATTCGCCGGATCAGGGGGCCACGTGGCGGGATCTCGGCGGCTACGCGCACTTCTTCGCACCGGGCCCGCGGCGCAACCTGCAGATCGCGCGGGTCGCGCTCGGCACGGGTGCGTTGCAGTACGCTTTCGTCGGCTGCGGCTACACGCTGCGCGGCAGCGGCTCACCGGGCACCGGCGGCATCGCGCCCGAACTGCACCTCGCGGGGCTGCCGCATCTGGGTGCAACGGTCGACTTCGCGGTCGGGTCGGCGGTCGGCGGCAGCATCGGCCTGCTCGGGGTCGCGAGCGCGCCGCCGGCGGGCGTGCCGTTCGGCAGCGCGACGATCTGGCTGCAGGGGCCGATCGCGACCGCGACGATCGTGACGAGCGGTGCGATCGGCGCGGCCGGCGCCGGCACCGCCGCGGTGGCGGTCACGGTGCCCAACGTGCCGGCGCTGGTCGGCGCGAACC
Source organism: uncultured candidatus Brocadiaceae bacterium (assembly GCA_964392555.1). Classification (GTDB taxonomy): domain Bacteria; phylum Planctomycetota; class UBA1135; order UBA1135; family UBA2386; genus CAYMRG01. The sequence goes on along the minus strand of CAYMRG010000004.1, from coordinate 1,029 downwards.
TGACCGCACAGGCGCTGGTGGTCGACGGTGCGGCCGCCGAGGGCTTCACCGTGACCAACGCGATCGAAGTCTGGATGCAGTGAGTCGCGACGCAGGGAAGCGCGCGGCGCGCGTCAGCGCAGCTCGACGCGCACCCGCTTGCGCTGCTTCGGCTTCGCGGGCGGCGCCGGCGGCTCGTCGCCGACACCATCGTCGTTGGCCGCCGGTGGCTCGCCGGCTGACTGCGCCGCGTGCAGCGCCTTCTGCATCAAGTGCTGCAGGTGGGCGTCGAAGTCGCCGTGGCCGTGCAGCACGCCTTGGAGCAGGCCCTCGACGTCGTCGGTCAGCCCGAGGCGCTTCAGGTCGGCGTTGCCGTGGATCTCGGCGTGCGCCTCCTCCAATGCGCCGTGCAGCGCGCCGGTGACGAGGTCGCCGAGCTTCTCCTGGAGGCGTTCGTCGCCGAGCAGGCCCTCGACGAGGTGCGCGACGCCCTTGCCGATGCCGAGCTGCCGCAGGTCCTCGTCCGCCTCGATCTCGCGCAGCGCCAGCTTGCCGGCGCCGTGCATCGCGGCCTTGATCAGCTCCGGCAGGCTGTCGTCGATGCCCTTGCCGTCACCGAGGTCGTCGAGCAAGCGCACCACGTGGCTCGTGACGCCGAGCTCGCGCAGGTCGTCGTCGCCTTCGATCTCCTGGCGCGCTTCCGCCAGCGCCTGCCGCATCGCCATGTGCGCATCGCGAACGGCCTGGTCGGCGCCTTGCGGCGCATCGCCCTGCGCGGCGTCGGGCGGCACGACGAGCGTGCGCCACTTCAGGCGGCGCTTCGGCGGCTCGGCCGGCGGCGCGTCGACGTCCGCCGGTTCGGCCGCGGCGGCCCGTTCCTCGGCGTGCAGCAGCTTGCGCAGCAGGGCCGCGCGTTCATTAGCGCTCAGCTCCTCGACCTGCTTGCCGTTCACGCGGATCTCGACGCGGGCGGGTTCCTGGCCGCGGCGCTGGGCGGTCACGGGCACCGTGAACAGGCCGAGCGCGAGCGCGGACATGGGCAGCCACCAG
>CAYMRG010000003.1:8294-29304 GCA_964392555.1 uncultured candidatus Brocadiaceae bacterium | reverse complement strand
GACCGCGGTCGCCGATCGAGATGCGGCCGTTGATGCCGACGACCTCGCCCGCCTCGTTGAACAGCGGCCCGCCGGAGTTGCCGGGGTTGACGGGCGCATCGACCTGGATGCAGTCGGGGTAGACGAGCATCCGGTTGCCCTGACCTTCCTGGTAGCGATGCGTGCCGGAGACGATGCCGAACGTCACGGTCGGCGTGAAGTCGGTGGCGAGCAGGAACGGATTGCCCATCGCCAGCACCGTCTCGCCGACCAGCAGCCGATCGCTGTCGCCGAGCGGGCACCACGGCCAGGTCTGCCCCGGTTCGTGCGGCAGGAGGCGTAGCAGCGCGAGGTCGCTGCCCGGGTCGATGCCGAGCACTTCGGCTTCGTAGAGGCGGCCGTCCGGCAAGCCGACCTTCTTGTTCTTGTAGTGGGCGCTGCCATGCGGCAGGTGCTCGTCGCGCCAGTGCTGCTGCCACTCGGCCTTGAACTTCGCTTCGTCCGCGGCGGCCGCCTCGGCATGCGCGGCGCGGAACGCCGCGAGCACCTCGGCCGGCGGTTCGGGCGGTTCGGGCGGTTGGTAATCCTCATCGGCGCCGCCGACCACGTGGAAGTTGGTCAGCACGAACCCGACCGGGTCGATGACGACGCCGCTGCCGCCGCCCGGCTGGTCCATCGCCATCACCGAGCAGACCGCGGGCGAGCAGCGGGCGATCACGGCCGTTCGCCGAGCCTCGCTCGCCGCGACGGCAGCGAACTCGGGATCCTGGATGGTGGCGCAGAGCGCAGCCGCGCAGGCGAACATCATGGTTCGGTTCCGGGTCTATCGCTGCACGACCCGTGCGTCGGCGAAGACGCAGTAGTCGCCGAGGTCGTAGTTCTTGCCGAAGTCGACTTCGAGCGCCAGCCGCTGGCAGCGATGCAGCTCGACGCGCACCGGCACCGGCGGTGCACCGAGCGTCAGCGGCTCCGACGCGAACGCGACCTGGCCGTCGACCAGCACGCGGAACAGCGCGTGTGCCTGCGGCCCGCCGCGGTCGTCGATGCCGAGCACCGCCTCGAACAGGTCGTAGCGACCGCCGAGGTCGAAGGTCAGCCGCGTGCGCGGCACCATGCCGACGCCGTGCTTGTGCGACTTGCCGCCGAGCACGATGCCCGGCCCGGCCGCCGATCCGTCGCGCACCCAGGGCCACACCCGATCGAACGCCGGCGTCTGTTCGACCTGGGGCGTCATCGCCGCGAGCCAGGCCAGCCGGTCGCTGACGACACCGAGCGATTGGACGGTTTCGGCCGGCACCGCCAGCTCGGCGCCTTCGTCGAGACGCAGGTGGACCGCGGCGTCGATCGCCGTGACGCGCCCTTCGAGCTGTTCACCGGTGCGCAGCGCGACCGTCGTGCGCGGCTGGCCCTGCCGATCCGGCGCGAAGCCGGTGTTCTGGCCGAACACGATCGCCGCGACGTTCGCCAGCGCGAAGTCGAACTGGCGGCCGCGCAGCGTGAACTGCAGCGAGTCGCCGGTCAGGCCGCGGACGACCACCGAGGAGGTGTGCTGCGTGCCGTCCTTGTCGACGAACAGCAGGTCCTCGTTGCTCGGCGGCTTGCGCAATTCGGCGGCGAACTGCGCCGGCTCGCGGCCGCCGAGCCGCACCGCGCGCACCATGCCGATCGGCACGTCCAGCGCCAGTCCCGACGGCAGACCGACGTGCAGGCTGGCCGTTCCGCCGCTCGTCGCCGGTCCGCCCACGACCTGCATGGCCGGCAGGTCGAGCCCCGAACGCAGCCAGACGTGGAACGGCGCGGCGACCTCGCTCGGGCGGGTCGCGGTCTCGAACGTCATCAGCTGGGCGAGGTCGAGCTCGGTCGTTCCCGCGGCGCCGGTGACGGTCGCTCGGCCGCCCTCGACCATCGTCAGCCGACCATTCAGCGTCGCGCCCTCGACCGTGGTCGCGGACCCCACCAGCCCCTGCGCCGTGGCGTGCGTCGGCCACGCCGCGATCACGGCGACCAGCACCGGCAGGATCGACGATCCGCGCCGCATCATTGGTTGCCGGGCGCCGTGCCGAGCTTCTTGTAGTACTTCTCGAGCATCTTGCGGAACTTCGGCGGCAGGCCGTTCTGCACCTCGGCTTCGATCTTCTTGCGCTCGGCGTCGCGCATCGGCAGCCAGCGGTCCGCCGACGGCTGCCGATCGGTCTTCAGGTCGGCGACCTTGCCCTCGCCGCCGCGCAGCGTGCTGCTCTGCGCCGGGCTGTTCCCGCCGCCGCCGCTCGCCTGGCTCTCGCGCTCCTCGAACATCTCGATCAGCTGGTCGAGCTGTTCGATGTACTTCTCCTGGTCGAGCTGGACCGGCTCGCCGGTCTTCTTCTTCTGCAGGTCGCGGGTCGTCTTCTTCATCTGGTCCGCGAGCTGGTGCAGCTGGCTGCCCTGCTGCTGCTCGAGTTCGCGGACCATCTGGTGGGCGGCCGAGCGCAGCCGTTCGCTGGCGTCGGGGAACCACTGCAGGAAGGCGCGCAGCCGCGGGATCGCCAGTTCCGGCAACGGGATCTCGGCGAGCGCCTGCGAGTAGAAGAACGCCGTCTCGGCATCGAGCGGCGACAGGTTGACGTTCTCGGTCAGGTAATCGTTGAGCACCTCGACCGCGGCTTCCGGGTCGTCGCTGTCGAGGAACACGCGCGCCAGCGTGTGCCGCACGTGGGCCTGCAGCAGCGAATCCTTGGTCGCGGCGAGCACCTTGGTCAGCTCGAGCGCCGCGCCCTGGTCGCCGTTCTCGTAGCGCTTGACGGCCGCGTCGTAGGACGGCTGCGCGGCGCGCAGCAGGTCGTCGGCGGCGCGCGACAGGCCGACCTCGCCGATCGCCTGGGCGAACGCCTGCAGGTGCGCGTCGGTGGCGCCGAGCTGCCGGGCCGCGGCCTCGAAGCGCGCGCGATCGAACGGCAGGAACGGGCTCGGCACCGTGCCCTGGGGCACCGGCACCGGCGGATCCTCCTGCGCGACGACGCCGCCGCTGAGCAACGCGCCGAGCAGCAGGGCTGGCAGGGTCAGGGCCGGCGCTCGCCGCGCCGGCAGGATCGGGAATCGCCGCATCAGCGCTTCTCCTCGGCGTCGTTCTCCTTGCCGAGCTTCACCGCCAGCTTGCGCATCATCTCGCCGACGCGACCCTGCTTCTGCGCCAGCTCGCTGGCGCGAGCCTGACCGGCTTCACCGGCCTTGGCCTCGGCACCCTGGGACTCGAGGTCCTTGGTCGCCTTGTTGACGCGCATCTGCAGTGCCTTCATCAGCTTCAGTTCCGCAGTGACCGGGACGAGAGGTGGCGGACCGCCACCGCCGTTGCCCGTTCAATGCCCGCATTCCTTGCGCTCGATGGTCTTGCGCAGGGCATCGATCAGCAGCTCCAGCGTGTCCTCGACCTCGTGCTGGCGATCCTGCACGGCCGTGTCCGTCTCGTTGGCGCGGCAGCGGCGCGCGACTTCGTGCAACTGGTCGCGCAGATCCTCGACCATCATCGGGAAGCCGGCCGTCGTACCTTCCTCGGCGAGCAGTTTCAGCGCATCGCTGGCCTCGACCTCGAGGTCGGTCTCACCGGTTGCCACGCCCTGGATGCGTTCGGCGAGCGCCGCCGGCAGCGCACCGCTGGCCGTCAGCACGTTCGCCCGCGTGCCGTCGAGCGCCGCCGTGTCGCCGGTCAGCTCCCGCTGCTTGGCGAGCATCGCCGTGAAACGCTCCTCGAGCGCCCGCAGCACCTCGTCCTGCAGCTGCTGGCGAAGCTGCGCCAACGCCTCGTCGAGCTCCTTCTTGGCAGCTTCGAGGTCTTCCTTGGCGTCCTGCTGCTTCTGCTTGGCGTCCTTGAACTCCTTGAGCTGGCCGGCTGCGGCGCGCTGCTTGGGCACCGCCTGCTGCACGCGCTTGCGACCCGGCGTCGCCTGTGGGTCCTTGGTCTGTTCGCCGTCCTGCTCGGCCTTCTCCATGTCCTTGGACAGGGTGTCGGTCGCGTGCTGCGTCGCCTCCTGGCGCTTGGCCAGCTGGTCGAACGGCAGCTTCAACAGCTCGCGGCGCACCTCTTCGGCCATCTCGTCGAGTTGTTCGACGGTCTTCTTCAGCGCGGCCACCGCCTGGTCCTGATCGGGCAGGGACGGCTCGGGCTTGCCCTCGCCGAGCTTCGCCTGCGCCTTGCCCATGGCCTGCGAAGCGCGGCTGGCGCTACTGCTCGGCGACTTGCCGGGCTTGGTCTCGCTCGGCTCGCCAGCGTCAGGTTTGCCAGCGTCAGGCTTACCCGCGTCAGGCTTACCAGCGTCAGGCTTGCCCGCGTCAGGCTTGGCGTTCAGCTCGGCCGCCGTCTTCTCGAGGTCGGCGAGATCCTTGGTCAGCTGGTCGGCGTCCTGGCGGAGCTGTTCCTCCTTGTCGGCGAGCGACTTGCTCGCTTCGGCCATCGCCTGCGTGCCGAGCTGGTTGGTCTGGTCGCGGTTCTCCTGCTGCTTCTGCAGCAGCGCCTGCGCCGCCTGCCGCTGCGCCTCGATCGCCTTCGCCTGGTTCTGCAGCGCTTCGAGGCGCGCCGAAGCTTCCTTCTCCGCGCCCTGCTCGCGGGCGAGCTGATCGACCTTGTCGCGGAACTGCTCGAGCTGGGCGCGCTTGCGCAGCAGGTCGTCGACGTTCCGGCTGCGGTTCTGCAGTAGCTCGTAGAGCGAATTGAGGTCGGCGCGCAGCTCACCCATCAGGGTCAGCGCATCCTCCCATCGTTCGGCCTGCAGCAGGTTCGATGCCTGGCTGAGCCGCTCCTGCAGCTTCTTGTTCTGCACGAACTGCGTCCCCGCCACCAGCAGCTTGGCGGTCTCGGGCTCGTCCTTCTGCAGCAGGACCATGAGCTTCTGCATGCGCTCGGTCAGGTCGTGGAACTTGCTGCGGGCCAGCTCCTGACGGGAGTGGACCGAGGTTTCCTGCCCCTGGGCGCGCAGCGGCGTGAGCAGCGGGCTCGAGGTCGCGAGCACGAGCGCAGCCAATGCGGCAATCGCGGTTCGGATCATGGGTTGCCTTTGCACGGCAGAGGCCGGGCGATGGGTTGGCGAAGTCTACTTGTTCTTCGGCTTGTCGGGGGTTCCGGGTGGTGCGGTGTCCTTGCCGGGGCCGAATACCTCGGTTTCGAGCGCCCGGGCGTGGCTCTCGGTGGCCCGGATCGCGTCGTCCTCGATGACGATCACGGCCCGCAGGTCCTCGAGCAGCGCCGCCAGGGTCTCGGCGTGTTCCATCTCCGCCAGGATCGCCGCGACCCGCCGCTGGATGTCGCCATAACCGTCGACGGCAGCCTTCCTTGTCGCCTCATCGGCGAGGTCGGCGAAGCTCGCGACCAGCCGGGCGGTCTCTGGGAACGCCACCTTGGCCAGGTCGGCCAGCGGGACGCTGGTCGCGGCTTCGAGCTGGCGGACCTGGTTGCTGTCGATCAGCCGGTTGTTCTCGTACTCCCACAGGATCCGCTGGTAGCTCTCGCCGACCAGCGCCGTGCGCCGGCCGAGTCCCTGCTGGCGCCTGGCGATGCCGCGCAACCTGGCGACCGCGAGCTGCTCCTTGTCGCCGGCCTGCCTCGGATTGACCATCTCGCGCAGTTCGAGCGTCGATGCGATCTCCTCGTCGAGGATCTGCTGCAACAGCTCGCGCTGCTCGACCTGCCGCCGCCGCAGCTCCTCGACCAGCTTCTCGCGGGTGACGACGCGGAACGTCATCGTCTCGCCATAGGCGACGTGCGGCTCGCCGGGGCCGTAGTTGTCGCGCGCACCGAAGCGCAGCGACAGCAGCATGCCGGGTTTGATCGGATTGCCGGCCGCGGCCTCGTCGGGCAGCGTGTTCCACTGCCGCAGATCGATCGACGCGGTCGTCTCGTAACGCAGCGAACCAATCGCCAGCGTCTCGCCGAAGACGGCCTGAGCCGGAGCGAACGGCGCCTCGACCGGCGTCGCGGGTACGGCCCCCGGGTCGCGCTCCTGCGGTGCATCGTCGATCGCACGCATGCCGGCTTCGACGCCGCGCAGGCCGAAATCGTCCCGCACCTTCAGCTCGCCGGGCACGCGCGCGTGCGCCGTGACCATCGTGCTGATGCCGCGCAGCCGGAACTCGATCGTCGGCGCCTTGTCCTCGCCGACCCGCAGCAGCAGGCGCGGCGGCGACGCGGCGCCGAGCAGGTCGCGATCGACGACGTCGACGAGCAGCGTCCCGGACGCCGTGGCCGTGATGTCGCCGGTGAACGAGACGCCGTTCGCGGCGACCGCGAATGCGGTCTTTTGTTCGCCGCCGAACAGCGCGAACGCCTCGCCGATCGGCTTGGTGGCGCGCCCGGCGATGCCGAGTCGCGAGCCGAGCGGCAGCCGCAGTTCGCCTTCGGTCGCCGGCACCGCCTCGGGCTCGCGTTCCATGTAGCTCGGGTAGCTGATCGTCACCGCGAACTCGCTGAACTTCGGCCGCCCGACGATCGCGACGCGCAGCGTGACCGGTTCGGCGTCGCCGCCGTAGATGCGCAGCGAGGCGTTCTCGACGACCGCGTCGAGCGTCAGCGTGAACTCGCCGTCGCCGGTTCGGCTCATCGGTTCGGTGCCGGTCTCGCCACCGGCGAAAGCGAAGTCGGTGAACACCTGGTCCGGCACCTCGCCCTGCACCGCGACGCGCACCGTCAGCGCGTCGCCTTCGGGCACCCGCAGCTCGCCATCGGCGGCGCCGACCAGCTGCAACGCCGTGTGGCGCGGCCACTCGACGTTCGACAGCAGCAGATTGCGCCGCGCCCACAGGCCGAGCGAACCGGCGTCGAGCGCGGCCCACGCGCCGAACGCCGCGATCGCCACGCCCAACCCCGCGGCGAACCGGGCGACGCGCCCCCCGTCGAGCGCGCGACCGAACGGGATCGAGGCGATCCGCGCGCGAACGTCGGCGACGACGGCGGCCTTCAGCTCGCGCGATTCGGGGTCCGGCCGATCGGTCGCCAGATCGCGATCGAACTGCAGCGAGCTGATCAGCGCCTGCTTGATCTCCGGCGACCGACGTTCGACGGCCAGCGCCATCTCCTCGTCGCTGAGCTGGACGCGCAGCGGTTCGACCAGACGGCGCCGCAGCAGCCAGACGACCACCGCGACGAAGCTGGCCAGCAGCACGCAGCGGAACGTCCATTCGAGCCGCAGCGAGCGATCGGTCAGGAAGCTCGGCAGCGCGTAGGCGACCAGCAGCAACGCGACCAGGCCGAGCGCCTCGATCCAGATGCCGGTGCGCGCGCGCCGCCGCAACCCGGCGAGCGCCGCATGGGCCTCGCGGAGGCTGGAGCCGCGGCTGCCTGCCACGGTGGCCTCGGTCGTCAGGGTCGAGTTCATAGCAGGTTGAATCTCTTGCGCAGCAGCCACTCGAGCGACAGCACGACCAGCAGGAACACGATCGTCGGCCAACCGTCCCACACCGCGTGCGGCGTGCGGAACGTGTCCGTGGCCGAACGCGACGGGATCCGGTCGAGCGCGGCGAGGAATCCGCTGGGTTCGCTGAAGAACTCGCCGCCGCTGGCCTGCGCGATCGCGGTCAGTTCGGCCCGATCCATGGGACCTTCCTGCTCGTATTGCGCCGCGACGACCTGGAAGGTGCTCTCGACGTTCTTGCCGGCGGGTTCGGCCGGGCGGACCCGGTAGTTGCCGAGCTGCGTCGGTCGGAAGTGCGTCACGAAGGTGCCCGGAACGCCTTCGACCGGGTCGAGGTTCAACGGCTCGGGGGCCTGCCCGTCGCGCTCGATGTGCACCTGGAAGCGCTCGGCCACCAGTGGCTCGCGCTGTGCGCCCTTGGCCGTCGCGGTGATGTCCAGCGACTCGCCGAGGCCGATCTTCTCGCTGCTGACCTCGAGCCGCAGCCGGCTGTCGCCGGCGTGGATCCGGCCGCCGAACAGGTAGCGGACGCCGTTGACCCAGAACCGGTTGTAGGCGTCCTCCGAAGACGCACGCCAACGGTAGGTCTCATCGGTCGCGCTGAACAGCACACGGCCCGCACCGACGTTCTGCAGCGCGATCAACGGCATGCCGCTGCCGCCGTGCTTCCGTTCCGGGTTGGTGAACTCGGCGATCGCCGTCGCCACCGGCTTCAGGCGCAGCACGGGGAACCAGAAGTAGTGTGGCGTCAGCCGTGACCACAGCTGGAGGCTCTCGTCGCGGCTCGCGCCGATCCGCGTGATCTTCGCGCCGATCCCGCTCTCGCCTTCGGCCGTCAGGTGCCACGGCCACGGCCGCGCGAACGCGACACCAAAGCCGATCGTCTTGCGCTCGGCGTACTGGATGTCGGGCACCACCGGCAACAGCTCGGCGAGCGGCCAGGTGCTCGCCTGTTGCCGCATCGCGTCGAGCGAGAACTTCTCGCCGCACACCCACCACAGGCCGCAGCCGCCCTCGGTGACGTGCTCCGCGAGCAGCTTGCAGAACTCGGGCGTCAGCTTCTCCGCGTTGGGATCGATCAGCACGACGACGTCGAAGACGTCCAGCTCCTCGGGCGTGACCGGCAGGTGCTCGAGCCGCACGCCTTCGTCGCCTTCCTGACGGAACCGCGCGTCGGCGTTTTGCTGCCAGCACGACACGTCGATCGTCTTGTCGCGCATCATCAGCTGGCGCAGGATCTGGAATTCGTGGCCCGCCGAACCGGCGAGCAGCAGCAGGCGCAGGCGTTCGCCGAGCACCTCGACCGGCGACGTGCGCACGTGGCGCTCGGGCATCGCGACCTCGCCGTTGGGCGGCGTGATCTCGAAGTGGTAGACGTAGCGACCGGGCGTGTCGACGGTCAGGTCGGTCCACTCGACCGCGGCCTCGGTCTTGGCGCCGCCGACCTCGACCTGCTGCGAACGCACGGTCTCGCGCGTGCCCTGCGCGTCCTCGCGCACGAGCCGCACGGCGACCGACATCGGCTCGTAGCCCTGCTCGACGACGCTCGCCTTGATCGAGAACGGGTCGCGCTGGAAGACCTTCTCCGGCGTCTCGAACCTGCCGATCGCGACCATCTGCGTCTCCGACGGGTCGCCGACACCGAGCACGAACGTGTGCGGCACCTTGCGCTGGTTCAGCAGGCGGACGACCTCGGCGCCCTGCGGGCCGGCGTTGCGCCGACCGTCGGAGAGCAGCACCACGGCGGCGATCTCGGCGTTGCGGCTGCGATCCAGCGCCGTGCGCAGGGCGCCACCGAGGTTGGTCGAACGGCCATCGGCCTGCAGCGCCGCGACGTCGACGCGCGGCGCCGGCTCCTGCGCCGGTGGCGCCTCACCCGCCTTCGGCGGCGGCGGCGCGATCACCGGCAGCGGTTCGAGGCCGCTGGCGAATTCGTAGAGCTGCGCCTGGTTCTTCGCCGCGAGCTTGCGGACGACCTCGCCGTCGCCGTGCGCCAGCAGTGCCTTGACCAGATCGAAGCGCGGCACGGCGGCGGGATCGGCGACCCCGAGCCGGCGCCAGCCGTCGGCGTCGGCGGCCACGGTGTCGCGTCGCCAGGCGTCGTAGTGCGTCATCGACTGCGAGCCGTCGACGAGCAGGATCACGTGCCCGGGCCGGACCTCGCGCTTGACGCTGACCAGGTTCGGTTCGAGCAGCAGCGCGATCGCCGCCAGCACCGCGAGCACGCGCAGCGTCGCGAGCACGGCGCGCTGCCAGGTGCTCAGGTTGTGGCCATCGCGGCGGTAGACGAACGCGATCAGCAGGATCGCGAGCGCGCACCCCAACAGCACCAGCAGGCCGAGGCCGCCTGACGGGAAGTTGGCGAACTCGAATTGCAGTTCGGCCCCGTCCTCGACCTCGATGCCGCGCCAGGCGGCCAGCCATCGCAGGAATTCGTCCATCGTGTGCACCGGTCGTCAGCGACGGCCGAACCTCCAGGCGAGCAGGGTCTCACCGAGCAGACCGACCAGCAGGGTGAGCGCGAGCAGACGCCAGATCTCGCCTTCGCCGCCCGCGGAACCGACGCCGCCGGTCTCGCGGGCGAACGCGACGCGCGCCTGCAGCTCGGCCGGGTAGAGACGGACGAACGCCGCGTCGGCGAACGGCACCAGCCGGCTCTCGGCGATCGGCACGTTGCGCGCCAGCATTCGCCGCTCGGGTGCACCATCGTGGCGCACCAGCTCGATCTCGTACGGCCCGGCGGTGCGCAGTTCGCTCATCGGCACCGTCAGCGCGAGGTGCGGCGCCGGCGGCGGCTCGCCCGCGGCCGCCTTGGCCGTCGCATCCGGTGCGACCTCGGACGCCGTGAACGTCCGTTCCTCGCCATCGGCGAACGTCGAACGCAGCGTCACGTCGGGGCGATAGCTGCCCGGGTCGAGCTCGAGGCGGAACACGCCGCTGGTGCCGAGGTTGATCGGCGACGGATCGCGGCGGCGCGCCGCGAAGTGGTGGATCTGGTTCACCAGGGGCACGAACAGGTCGGTGCTCGGCAGGTTGCTCCAGAACTTGTCGGCCGAGACGGTCAGCAACACGACCTCGCCACCCAGGTCGCCGAAGCCGCGCGTCACCAGCAGCGGCGGTCCCTCGGCGTCGTGGATGCGCGCGACGATCGCCGCACCGGGATGGCCGTCCTCGCGGACGCCGAGCCACCGCTTGACCAGCACCGCGTTCGTGATCACGAGGTCGAGGACCTCCGCGAGGTCGCCGCAGATGCCGTGCGCCTTGTCGACCAGCACGGCCCGTTCGGGACGATCGGGATCGCCGGCGACCTCGGTCAGCGGCAACGGCAGGCAGCCCTTGCCGTCGCGCCACCACAGCTCGTCGTAGCGCGCCGCGTCGACCAGCGAACCGCAGGCGATCGCGAGCCCGCCGCCGGCGGCGACGTACTGCTCGAGCGCCTGCGCGACGGCCGGTGCCGGCGACTGCACGTTGCACAGCCAGACCAGATCGAAGTCGGCGAGCCGCGCCTCGGCGAGGCCCTGTTCGGTGACGACCTGCGGCTCGATGCCGGACTCGACCATCTCCATCGCCGCCTGGACGTAGAACGCTTCACCCTCGTCCTGGTCGGGCTCGCCGTCGACCACCAGCACGCGGCTGCGCTCGGCGACCTCGAGCGCGAACGCGCGGCGATCGTCGAGCGGGTAGTGTTCGCTCGCTTCGAGCTGCGCCTCGACGCGGTGGTAGCCACCGCCGTGGAACGTGTGCGCGAGCGGCAGCACCGCGCGTTCGCCGGGTGCGAGCTGCGGCACGTCGAGCGAGACGCGGCTCTGGCCGTCGACCTCGACGGCCACGTTCGTCGCCAGGGTCTGGTCGAGGCCGAAGTTCTGCACCTCGACCACCAGCGCCGTCGCGAGACCCGCGATCGCCATCCGGTCGGCCAGGCGCACGTCGGTCACCGCGAGGTTCGGCTGCTGACCGCCGACCGGCAGCACCGTCAGGTGTTCCTGGTCGCCGCGCAACGCGCCGAGCGCGGCGAGCCACGCCGCCAGCGGCTTCTCGTCCTCGGTGGTCCAGTCGCGCGCCCGCTGGTCGGAGACGAGGTAGTACTCGGTGCGCGCGGCGTCCTTCTGCGTCGCCCCGCGCTGGATCGCCAGGCGCATCACCTCGCCGAGGTCGGCGGCGGCGTCGGTGACGCTCCATTCCTTGGTCATGCCGCCGACGCGGCGCCCGAGCTCGGGGCCGACGCGCTGTGCCCACATGTCCGGCTGCTCCGGGCGGCTCGTGCGGACGATCGAGAACAGGTCGCCGCCGCGCCGTTGCGCCAGGTCCTCGGCCAGGGTCCGCACGCGGTCCTGACCGCGCTCGAACAGGTTCGTGCTGCCGCTGCGCTGCGTCATCGACGCGCTGTCGTCGAGCACGACCACGTGGTGGGTGCGCGTGCCGAGCAGGCTGCTGCCGCCGATCTGCGGTCGGGTGACCAGCGCCACCAGGAACAGCACCGCGAGCGTACGCAGCAGCAGCACCACCCACTGTTCCATGCGCAGCCGCTTGCGGTTGCGCTTCATCGCCGCGAGCAGGTACTCCATCGCCGCCCACGGCACCTTCTTGAACCGCCGGCGGTTCAGCAGGTGGATGACGATCGGGATCGCCGCCAGAGGCAGCGCCCACAGGAACAACGGGTTGAGGAAGGCGATGGCGGGCATCGTCGGCTCAGCAGAGGTCGCGGCGTGCGGGCATCAGCGCTGGTAGATCGGCGCCAGCGCATAGGGCAGCTGCAGGATGATCAGCGCGATCGCGGTGCCGTAGACCGCGCCGACGCCGTCGCTGTCCCAACTGCCGTCCTTGGCCTGTTGGCTGACGAGCCACTTCGACTTCTTCTCGTAGTAATCGGTCCAGTCGCTGCCGCCGTGCTGGTAGAGCGCCTGGCTCCAGTAGAGGTGGGTGTAGAAGTGATGGCCGGTGTTGTCGATCGCCACCGAGATCTGCTTCTTGCAGTAGTCGAACGCCTTGACGACGTAGTCCTGATCGTCGTAGACGCCCGCGTTGTAGAAGACCGCGATGCCCGCCGCGGTGATCGCCGGGCGACCGCCGCCGCCGCCCGACAGCATGTAGCGAATGCTGCCGTCCGGGTTCTGGCACTTCTTGATGTAGTCGATCGCGCGATCGATGCACTTCTTGTCGACGAAGATGCCGGCCATGTGGCAGGCGCGCAGCGCCTGCATCTGCGTCACCGTCACGCTGCCCTCGTCGCTGTTGGAGTCGGGCGAGTAGTACCAGCCGCCGGCGCCGGACTGCGCGGCGATGATCAGCTCGACGCCCTTGTCGAGCACGACCTTGAGCTTCTCCTGCTTCCGCTGGTCCTCCTCCATGCCGTAGACCGAGGCGAGGAACAGCATCGAGAAGCCGTGGCCGTACATGCCCTGGCCCTCCTCGCGCATGACCGAGATCAGCCCGTTGGTCGGGTTCGCGTTGCGCAGCAGGAACTCGGTGGCCTGGCGCACCTCGCGCCAGTACTGGCCGCGCGTCGGCGTCGAACCGGAGGCGATCAGCGCCATCCCGGCGAGCCCGGTCATCGCCGCCGGATAGCTGCCGTAGCCGCCGTTGTTGCGCCAGCTGCCGTCGTTGGCCTGGTTGCGCGAGAGCCACTTCAGCCCGCGTTGGATCGAGTCGTGGACCTCCTGGGTCACGCCGGGCGGAAAGACGACCTCCTGCGCGCCGACGCTCGCTGCCAGCATCGCGATCGTCAGGCCGATTCCGGCTTCGTGGACGCGGTTCATCCCTTGCCCTCCATGTAGTCGTACAGACTCAGTTGCTCCCGCTCGTAGACCCGCACGTCACCGGCTTCCTTGCACACCTCGAGGCGGGCGAGGTGCCAGGCCAGTCGCAGTTCGCGCGGCTCGCAGTGGCGGCGGATGCCGTCGAGCGCCTGCAGGCCCTCGAACGCCTTGCCGGTGCGGGCCAGGTCGATGGCCTGGTCGCGGACGATCGCCAGCAGGTGCGAAGCGACGTGTTGCTGGTCGCCCGGCGGCGGCGCCGCGGCCAGCGCGGCGGTCAATGCCGCCGCCGCTGCCTCGCGGTCGCCGGCCTGCGTCAGGTAGGTCGCGCGGCGCACCGGCGCGGTCGCCAGCGTCGCGAGCTCGCGCAGCGCCGAACGCGAGCTGAACACCTCGACGCCGCCCTGGAAGCCGACGCCGAGCCAGGGGCCGTCGCTGGCGATGTCGAACGGACCGGTCAGCGGATCGCGGCTGCTGTCGAAGCTCGGCAGCGGCACCCGCGTCGGCGCGCCGGGGTGACGCGCGTCGTACACCAGGATCTCGCGTTCGCCGGGCACCAGCACGCGATCGCCGAGCACCTGACCGCGGCCGCGGTTGCCCTGGCCGGCGCCGTTCCATGACGGCAGATCGACGGCCCAGCGCTGCAGGCCGCCGCGCAGCGAGATGCAGACCAGGTGGGAGTCGGACAGGGCGAACAGGTCGGTGTCGTTCGCGCCGACGATCGTGCGCAGCACGCCGTAGATGTCCGGCTTGGTGGTCGCGTCCAACATCCAGACCGGCGCGCCGGTGGCGCCGTCGACGCAGATCAGCATCCGGCTGTCGCACGGTGCGATCACCACCAGCCCATCGCCGACGACCAGGTCGTTGGCGAGGAACGTCGGCAGCCTGGCCTGGCCGAACAGCCCCGTCGGCTCCTCGATCCGGTTGCGTTCGACGCGTCCGCCCGGGCGCAGCGGATCGACGCGCTCGTAGCGGCGGATCCAGCGCAGGTCGCCGCCGAACGCGTCGACCGCGGCGAGGCAGCCCGAGTTCGTCAGCACGTAGGCGATGCCGCTCTGCACGACGACCGGACTGCCCGGCGGCCGCACGAAGTCGGTGCCTCCGGCGTGCAGCAACGTGTGCCAGATCGGTCGACCGGTCGAGCGATCGATGCACTCGAGGGTGAACACGTCCTGGCGCAGCGCGGGCAGCAGCAGCCGTTCGCCGAACAGGGTCGGCGCGGCGAGGAAGGTCGCGTCGCGCAGGCCGTCGTCGCCGTCCTGCCACTGCGTCGAGTTCCAGACCGGCGCCAGGGTTGCCCGGTCGTAGGCGACGAGGCTGTTGTCCAACAGCTGCTGGGTACTGGGCCGCAGCACCTTGGGGCCGATCACGACGTAGCGCCTGGCGTCGTCCTCCACCGGGCGCAGCAGCGCGTAGTCGCAGACCGCGACGCGCAGCCGCGGCGCGCCGTCGCGAGCCACGGGCGGCACGTCGGCCCCGTCGCCCTCGGCCGCCAGCAGGCCGCTGGTCGCACCGGCGCTGCGCAGTCGGAAGTGTTCGAGGAACAGCGCCTGCACGCCGACACCGATGTCCGGGTCGACGTGGCCGGCCCGACCGCGCGCCGGGCGCGAGAAGCGCAGCCAGGTCGCGGGTCCGTACTGGGCGGCGAACGGCATGGTCGCCATCCGATCGCCCCGGTCCCATGCGACACCGCCGTCGTTGACGACCTTCGGCTCGGCGTAGGGTTCCTGGTTCGCGAATCGGTACTGCCACAGCGGCACCAGCAGCCCGGCACCTCTGCCCAGGTTGTCGCCTCCCGGCTTGTCGCTGCCGACCTTGTCCGGTTCCGCGAGCCAGCTCGGGCCGGCATCGTCCACCGCGGTCCGTCGCACGTCGACCATCGCGTCGGCGAACAAGCTGTCGTCCGGCAGGTCCTTGACCGCCTGCAATTCGCCGGCGATGCGCAGGGTCTCGCCCGGGAAGTCGGCGGCGAGCTTGACGACGGCCTCGCGGGCGGCGTCACGCTCCCCGGCCAGCCGCAGGCACAGGGCGATCTTGAAGCGACACCAGACGACGCTGACGCCGATCTGGTTGCGGCTCGACGCCGGGTAGAGCTGTGCGAGGTCGGTGAGCACCTGGGCCGCGGCCCGATAGCGCCCTTCGGCGAGCCAGCGGTCGCCGAGCATCGCCATCGCCTGACCCGCCGCCAGCGTGACGAAGTAGCGCTGCGCGACCTGCTCGAGTGCGTTCGGATCGCCGCTGCGCATGGCCGCGTCGAGCAGTTCGCGCGCCGCGACCTCGTACTGCGTGCGGTAGAGCTGGATGCCGATCTCGGGCAGGCCGGCCAACATCTCGTGGCACAGCCGCCGGATCGGCCGGAACAGGCGGCCGTCCTGCGAGACCACCGAGCGGCGCGAGTCGGGCACGCGCGCCGCGCGGCGCACGGCGCTGTCCGGCGCCTCGCCGGGATCGCTCGTCGCCGCAGGAGGTGGCGTGCTACCAGCCGGCGGTGTCCCAGGCGGATGTTCGCCGGCGGCCCCATCTGCACCGTCGTGCTCGCCCTCGCCGATCACCTCGATCGATCGGCCTTCGATCACGTCCTGCAGCACCTGGATCGCGGCCGGGTAATCCTCGCGGTCGAGGAACGCCTGCGCCCGCCGCATGAAGCGGTCGAGGTTGGGGTTCTCGAACATCTCCACCGTCGGACCCGGGTCGGCACCTGTGGCACCACCGGTGGCGTTGGGCTGGACCACGACCCCGACCGGCACCGTGGCCGTGAGCTGCTGCGCCGCCAGCCCGCCGACGGACCACCCCAATGCGGCCATGGCTCGCCAGCCGCCGAGGAGGATCTGCTTGGTGCTGCGCGACAAGGATCGGTTCCTGCAATACGTCCACCGCGGACCCCGCGGCGGGCGGACTCCGGGGGAACGGGTGAACGGACCTGCGGCCGGTCACGACGAGTGCCGGCAGCGGGAGGGATCCAACGTGAATCTACGTCCGAGGCTCGGACACCGCGAGCCCCCGCCGACTTCCTCGAACCGTGAATCCGCCCGTCGCGTTGGCGGTCGGCGATGTGCGCGAGCCATCGCCACCACCTACACTCCGCCACCATGAACCTGCTCCGCGCCGGCACCCGCGCCTTCCTCCTGACCGCCTTCGCGGGCCACGCCATCGGCCAGGAATGGACCGACGAGCAGCTCGTGGCCGCGTGCCCGGGCTTCCAGGTCGAGGAGATCGGCAAGCGACTCGAGCAGATCGGCCAGCTGCTCGCCGCACGACCGGCGTGCCTGCCGGCGATGGCCGTGCGCATCCACGGCGACCACCGCGAATACCGCCTGCGCATCGAGGGTCTGCTCAACGATCTGGCCGACGAACGCTGGCAGGTCCGCGAAGCCGCCGAACGCACCCTGATCGAGGTCGGCGCGCGGGCGTGGACCATGATCGAGCAGAAGAAGGACGCCGGCGACGTGCTGGAGCAGCGGATCCGCTGCGCGCGCGTCCTCGAGGCGCTGGTCGCCAAGGGCGACGCCGACGAGAAGCGCGACCTCAAGCTGATGCGCGGGCTCGTCACCACCGCGCTCTACTGCGAGCCCGACGAACGCCTGCTGCGCTCGTTGCGCAGCGCGCTCGGCCACACCGACAACGGCATCGGCGAGCTCGCGATCCGCGCGCTCGGCAAGCTCGGTGGCGACGCCGAGGCAAATGCCCTGCTGCCCATGCTGACCTGGAAAGGCGGCATCCATCGCATGGTCACCGCGGCCGCGCTCGGCCGCATGCAGGGCCCGCGCGCGCTGGCGATCTGTCGCCAACTGCTCGACCCGAAGGCCTCTGCCGAGCTGCTCGAGGGTGGCAAGCTCGACCGAACGCAGGCGATGGCGATCGTTCGCGCGCTGCATTCGCGCAGCGACGACGGCGCCAAGGCGCTGCTGCAGGAACTGCAGAACCACGCCGATCCCGTGATCGCGGGCGCCGCCAAGGTCGTCGTCCCGCACGAGGCGGCGCCGACCGAGCCGGCGCGCTTCGCGCTGCCCGACCCCGGCCAGATCGACGGCAAGATGGGCGGACTGTTCGGCGATTCGCAGCGCATCGACGGCGCCTTCACCGGCCTGCCCGAAGCCGAGCTGTCGTTCGCCGAGGTCGATTCGCTCGAGTACCCCGACCACGTCGTGCAGCCGCCGACCGCGACGCGGCTGTTCCTCAGCCAGGGCAGCCTGCTGATCGGAGAATTGACCGGCCTCGACGGCGACAAGATCCGCCTGGTCTCGCCGCGCTTCGGCGAGATCGCGGTGCCGCGCAAGGACATCCAGGGCGTCGCGACGGATCCGTCGCTGACCCGGCTGATCGGCGCCTCGGTCGATCACGATCGCGTCAAGCTGCGCAACAACGACATCGTCGACGGCACGATCCTCGGCGTCGCCGGCGGCCAGTTGTCGCTGCGCAAGGTCGACGGCGCCGAACAACGGCTGCCGCTCGACGAGGTCGCGGGTCTGCTGTTCCAGCGGCCCCAGGCGACCGAGCCGGACGCCACGACCTACTCCCGACTCGACCTCGTCACCGGCGAACGTCTGCTCGGCTTCCTCGCCGACGGCTCGCCGAGCCACGTCGCGATCAGCGTGCCAGACATCGGTGTCGCGGTCGTCAAGTGGACCGATGTCTCACGCCTCGAGTACAGCGTCGGTGGCGGCGCGCTGTGGGGTTTCACGCTGATCGCCGACTACAGCGAGAATCGCGCCTACGAGGTCGACGAACAGGGC
Organism: uncultured candidatus Brocadiaceae bacterium; assembly: GCA_964392555.1. GTDB lineage: Bacteria > Planctomycetota > UBA1135 > UBA1135 > UBA2386 > CAYMRG01. The sequence goes on along the minus strand of CAYMRG010000003.1, from coordinate 11,463 downwards.
CGCATGGTGTTCGAGCTGAACGAGCTGTTCGGCACCTGGGACGCCGAATGCCTCGACAACGGCAACCTGCTGATCACCGAGTTCTCGCTGAGCCGGGTACAGGAGATCAACCGCAAGGGCGAGACCGTCTGGTTCTACGACGAAGGCCTCAAGAACCCCTATGACGCCGATCGCCTGCCCAACGGCAACACGTTGATCGCGGACACGTTCGCCAGCCGCGTCATCGAGGTGACGCCCGACAAGAAGATCGTCTGGAGTTACGCCGACGAGATCCGGCCGTTCGATTGCGACCGCCTGCCCAACGGCAACACGCTGATCGCCGACGCCCTGAAGGAACGGGTCATCGAGGTCAGTCCGCAAGGTGAGATCGTCTGGCAGGTCAACGGCATGCCGCAGCCGCACGACGCCGACCGCCTGCCCAACGGCAACACGCTGATCACGCTGCGCAACAAGGGAGCGGTGATCGAGATCGACCGCGATGGCAAGGTGGTCTGGGAGCTGAACAACCTCAGCTCGCCGTGCGATGCCGACCGACTGCCCAACGGCAACACGCTGGTCGCCGAGAACATCCACGTGCGCGAGTTCGATCGCCGCGGCCACGAGGTCTGGCGCAAGGAGACGACCTGGGCCGTGGAGGCCAACCGCTACTAAGGGACGCGAGGGGAAACGGCTTCGCCCGCCTACGCTGGAGCTGACGCGCCTGCGGCGCGCAGCTCAGCGGCGACCGGCTGGGATGCGAAAAGGTTCCATGCGTCGGGGTCGGGCGTAGCCCGATGGGGAACTACTGAGGCCGAAAGAGAATCGTGGCGCGCCACCGCGCGGCAGCGCCTCAATCCGCGAACACCGGGCGCAGGCGCTCGGGCACACCGAGCCGCTGCACCACCGCCTTGGCGGCCGCCATGCGGTCGGGGTCGTGGTCGGCGGCCGCGTCGGCGAACGCGGCGATCGCGCGCAACTGCAGCGACGGCGCGTCCTCGGCCGCGACCGCCAGGTCGAGCCACGGCCGGGCCGCCGCGGGCCCTTCGGCGAGCATGACCTCGACCGCACGCGGCCAGGCGCCCGCCCGCAGCGCCGGCGCCGCCGTCTGCCAGTCGGTCGCTTCGGGCGCGAGGCTGCGTGCGGCGTCGAGTTCGGCGCGGAACACGCTCCACGTCTCGAACCAGCGTTCGGGCACGTCGGCATCGAGTTCGACGCGTAGCTGCTGGGCCGCCACGTAGTCGCCGACCTGGAAGCGCCACAACGCGCGTTCGTACGGCCACTCGACGCGCCACGACCAGGCCGCGAGCGCCAGCGCGCCGACCAGGGCCGCACCGACCAGCCGACGCAGGCGCGCGCCGGTCGCCGCGAACGCCTGGCGGTAGGCCGGGTCGGACTGGTAGCGCCACATCGCCGCGATCCGCACCGATTCCTCGGGATGCAGCGTCAGCACCCTGCCCACCACGCCGCGCCGCGATGGCTGGCCGGCGCGACCGACCTGATGGAGGGCTCTCGAACACGGGCCGGCGCCGAGCGCCAGAACCGAGGCGGCATCCGCTTCATGCTCGAACCGGTGCGCCAGACGCCGGACCGCGGCCCAGCCGAGCAGCGTCAACACCAGCAGCAGCACCGCCTGGGTCGTCGTCGCGAGCTCGGTGAACCCGAGCACGCGCACCGGCGTCGCGAGCAGCATCGGCATCGCGACCGCCATCACCATCAGGATGCCGGGATGGCCCATGCGGGCGTGTCCCACCTCGTGGGCGACGACGCCAGCCAGCGAGTCTTCGTCGAGCGTCTTGATCAGCGCATCGGTGAGCGCCAGGAAGCGCCCGACCGGCAGCGGCCCTACCATCATCGCGTTGATCGCCCGCATGTCGGTGTCCAGCAGGAGGACGCGCGGCGGCACGAAATCGAGCGACGCCGCGACGCCGCGCAGCCGGGAACCGAGGGGTTCGGGCAACCGGTCGCGCACACCGAACGCGACCCGGAACCACGGTGGCAGCACGACGGCGAACACCAGCAGGAGCACGACCGCCGCGGCGACGTAGCCGGGCGACGTGCCGAGCACGAATGCCAGCAGCTGCCGGTCGAGGCGCAGCAGGTCAAGCGCTCCACCGAGCAGCAGGCTCGGCACCGTCAACAGCAGCGGCCAGCTCCACAGCAGGCGCACCGTCGGCCAGACCTCGGCAAGCCGCGGCAGCAGTTCGGGCGACACCGTGCGCCGTCCGGCGATCTCGCGATCGACCTCGGCCAGCGTGCCGGCGAGGTTGGCGAACAGGATCCGCGGCAGTTCGGTGACGTAGAGCGGCGCGACGGCGAGCGCGATGCGGAGCGTGAAGCTCTCGCCGGCCCAGGTCCGGGCCAGGTCGAGCCAGCCGCCCGGCACGAGCACGACGTGCAGCGCGATCGGCGTCGCGATCGCCGACAGACGCAGCAACGCGCGCGGCGGCGCGAACGGGGGCGAACCGTGCAGCAATCGCCGCCGCAGCAGCCAGGCGGACAGCAGCGCCAGCAGCGCCGGGACCGCCAGCACCAGCGCGTGCTCGGCGAGCACCGTCGGCTGGCCGCTGCCGGGCACGGGCGCCACCAGCTCGTGCTCGATCAGCACGACGAGCAGGCCGAGTGCGAAGACGAGCGGCAATCCCATACGGGATCCGGACGATCCTCAGTGCGGTCGCCGCCGCGGCGGCGACCGATCCGAACCGTCGTCGACGGCGACGATGCGCTCCGCGATCGCGTCGAACCGCGGGTCGCGCCGCAGGGCCGCCAATTCGGGGTCCGCGGCGAACACGGCCCGCTTGATGCGTTGCGAGACGTCGGTGCCCGGGTCCGCCTGCACCGTGGCGAAGCGGTCGAGCGCGGCGATGCCCCGCTCGACGTCACCGGCGAGCGCGAACACGCAGGCGGCCAGGTAGAGGTCGTAGGGCAGCAGCGGCAACTTCGCACCCTGGGCCATCGCCAGCAGCGCCCGCTGCGTGGCCGCCGCCGCGTGGTAGTCACGCAGCTTGTACTGCAGGTCGACGAGGCGCTTCATCGCCGTCAGCCGGTCCTCGGCGTCACCTTCGCCGGTGGCACGGCGCAGCGCTTCGAGGTAGGGCTGCACGAACTCCTTGCGGCCCCACTGCCACAGCATGCCGGCGAGGGCGACGCGCAGGTCCTCGGGTTCGAGTTCGCTGTCCGCGACGATCGCGGC
>CAYMRG010000003.1:0-8284 GCA_964392555.1 uncultured candidatus Brocadiaceae bacterium | reverse complement strand
TCGACGTGTTCGAGGTCGGGACTGGTCGGCTGCAGGTCACGCAACGGGGCGACCAGCCGCAGCCGGTTGGTGTGTGGAAACCAGTCCGGTGTGTCCAGCAGCAGCGTGAACAGCAGCTCGCCGACGAACGGCTGCAGCGGCTTGAGCGGCTCGTATTGCCCGGCGAACACCAGTTCGCGCGCCACCTCGCGATCGATGAACTCGAGCGTCACATGTGTGGCCAGCGAGCGGACGCCCTTCTGGCGCGCCTGCGCCGCCGTGTCGGTCGGCGACGCAGCCGCGGTGGCGGCGAGGTTCTTGGCCAGCCAGGCGATGCCGGCCTCCCGATCGACGAGCATCGCGTCGACCGTGCGTTCGAGATCCTTGCGGTCGGTCTGCGGCGAGGCCAGCCAGGCCTCGGCAGTCGTCGCGACCCCTTGCGGGTCCTGCTCCGCCGGCGGCTCCTGGCCCGGCAACGACGCGGTCGCGAGCAGGATCGCCGTGAGCTGGAGCCGGATCGCCATGCGCGGTGCGAGCCCGTTCGGTGTCAGAACGAGACCTTGACGGACTTGCGTTCCTCGGGCGCCTCGACCTCGAAGTACTCCGCGCGTTCGAACCGGCCCATGCCGGCGATGATCGACGCCGGAAACTGCTCGATCGAGTTGTTGAGGCGCATCACCGAGTCGTTGTAGGCCTGGCGCGCGAAGCCGACGCGGTTCTCGGTCGAGGTCAGCTCCTCCTGCAGCTTCAGCATCGTCGTGTTGGCCTTGAGGTCCGGGTAACCCTCGGCGACCGCGAACAGGCCGCGCAGCGACTGCGTCAGCGCGCCCTCGGCCTTGACCAGCTCGCCGATGTTGCCCGCGTTCTTCAGGTCGACGCATTGCTGGCGCGCGCGGATCACCGCATCGAGCGTCTCGCGCTCGTGCTTCATGTAGCCCTTCGCGGTCTCGACCAGGTTGGGGATCAGGTCGTAGCGACGCTTGAGCTGGACGTCGATCTGGCTCCAGGCATTCTTGGTTTCGTTGCGGCGGCTGACGAGTCCGTTGTAGGTGGCGATCGCCCACAGGACGAACAGCAGGCCGACGGCGGCGACGACGATGACGGTGATCAGGACGGGGCTCACGTGGGCTTCCTCGGCGAGTAGCAGGCGGAACCGGTCGCAGCGTAGCCGCTAGACGGGCAGCTCGATGCGACCGGTGAAAACGGTACGGACCGGCCCCTCGATGGCAAGGGAACTCCCCTCCGGGACTACCCGGAGCACGCCGCCGCGCAGTTCGACGTCGACGATTTCGCCGCGGATCAGGCCGCGGCGGCGGGCGGCCAGCGCCGCGACCGCCGCGCCGGTGCCGCAGGCCAGCGTCTCGCCGCTGCCGCGCTCGAACGTGCGCTGGCGGAGCGACGCCGGCCCGGTGATCGCGACGAACTCGACGTTGACGCCATCGGGGAACCGCGCCTGCCGCTGCAGCGCCGCACCGATGCCGAGCACGTCGCAGCGTTCGACGTCGTCGACGAAGCAGACCGCGTGCGGGTTGCCGGCGTCGCCGGGGATCAACGTGACCTCGCGCCCCGCGACGGTCACGGTCACCGGTTCGCTGCAGCGCACCTCGCCGAGGCCGGCGCGCGCGAAGCCGCCGCCGCGCTCGGTTCGTTCGTCGCGCAGCAGTTCGACGGTTCGCGGTCCCGCATCGGTCAAGATGCCGAACGCGTGGCCCGGCGCGTGCCCCTGCGTCACCGCGAACTGCGCGAGGCAGCGCAGGCCGTTGCCGCACATCGCGCCACGCGAACCGTCCGCGTTCCACATCTGCATCGCCAGCGGCGCCGCCGCGGTGCGCACCAGCGCGATCAGGCCGTCGGCACCGATGCCGAAGTGGCGGTCCGACCAGAGTCGCGCCAGTTCGGGCGCGCGTTCGAGCGGCAGCGGATCGCGGATCGCATCGACGTAGACGTAGTCGTTGCCCGTGCCTTCCATCTTGGCGAAGGGCAGCGAAACCGGCTCGCTCACGCGACCTCGAAGCGCTCGCCCTTGCTCGGCACCGCGACGTTGCGGAAACCGACCTGGCGCAGCCGCCCGGCCAGTGCCTCGGCGGCCTCGCTCTCGCCGTGCACGACGAACACCTGCTTGCAGCGCATCGCCAGCGGCCGTTCGGCCGCCATCAGCTCGCGCCAGTCGGCGTGCGCCGACATTCCCGGCATCGAGCGGACCTTGCAGCGCACGTCGTACGGCTCGCCAAGGATGTTGACGGTCTTCTCGCCGTCGAGCAGCTTGCGACCGAGCGTGCCCTCGGCCTGGTAGCCGACCATCAGCACGCAGTCCTCACGGCGCCCGACGGTCTCCTTGAGGTGGTGCAGCACCCGCCCGGCTTCGCACATGCCCGACGCCGAGATGATCACGCCGCTGCGCTCCTGGTTGAGCGCCTTGCTCTCCTCGACGTCGCTGACGTAGTGCACGCCCTCGAAGAACAGCGGATGGCCGCCCTTCTGCAGGATTGCGCGCGTCTCCTTGTCGAACAGATCGGCGTGCTTGCCCATGATCCGCGTCGCCTCCTTGCTCATCGGCGAGTCGACGTGGATCGGGATGCGCGGCAGCGTGCCGTCGCGCATCAGTTCACCGAGGAACAGCACCACCGACTGCGTCCTGCCGACGGCGAACGCGGGGATCACGATGCGGCCGCCGTCGTGCATCTCCTCGGCGACGATGCGCGCCAGCTCGGCCTGCATGTCGACGCGCGTCTCGTGCTGACGATCGCCGTAGGTCGACTCCGTGATCAGCACGTCGCACTCCGGCAACGGGTCCGGATCGCGCAGGATCGGCAGGTTCTTGCGACCGTGGTCGCCGGTGAAGACGATCCGCCGCGTGCGGTGTTCGTGGTCGACGTCGAGCACGACGATCGCGGCGCCGAGGATGTGGCCGGCCTCGAGGAACTCGCACTTGACCCCGGGCAGCGGCTCGAAGGTCCGGTAGTAGGGCACCGACTTGACCAGCTTGAGCGTCGTCTGGACGTCGTCCTCGTCGTAGAGCGGTTCGACCACGTGCCCGCGTTTGCGCAGGTGCCGCGCATCCTGCGACTGGATGTGCGCCGCGTCGAGCAGCATCATCCGCAGCATGTCGGCGGTCGCGTCGGTGCACCAGATCGGCCCGTCGAAGCCCTGCTTGACCAACCGCGGGATCGCGCCGCAGTGGTCGATGTGCGCGTGCGAGAGCACCAGCACGTCGAGCTTGCGGCCGTCGAGCGGGAGGTTGCGGTTGGCGGCGTCGGCGACGCGGCGCGGCCCCTGCACCAGACCACAGTCGAGCAGCAGCTGACGATCGCCGACCGTCAGCAGGTGCTTGGTACCCGTGACGTGCCGCGCGGCACCGAGGAACTGCAGCGAGACGGCCATGTCAGGTCCGCACCGTCACGGTTCGCGAGGTCATCGTCAGCGGCAACAGCAGCGGCTGCAGCAGGGCGTCGAGCCAGCCGAATTCGCTGTCGACCCCGTAGCTGGTCAGGTCGCCCGCCATGCGCCGCGTGTCGACTTCGTTGATCTGCAGCAGACCGAAGAACATGTAGTACTGCCGCGCCGTGCTCTCGCCGGAGCCCGTCGCGCCGAGGCCGACGGAGAACGAGTGGGAGACACAGCCGCTCGTCAGGCAGCCGATCAACAGACCGGCGGCCAGCGATGCGCACCGTGAACGTGGTCGCGAAGACGAGGTGTCGATCACGTCGGCTTTTTACCAGCTGCCGCGCCGGTCGCCGCCTTCTTCTGCCGGGGGCAACGCATTTCGCGCCGCGTCGTCGTCCGCGGGCCCGACAGCGGCCTGGCTCGCTGCCCCGGTCGCGGTCAGGAGCGGGGCGTTCGGCGCCATCGCCGCCTCGGCCAGCAGCTCGTCGCGCACCGAGGATTGCGCGAGTCGCTTGGCGGCACGGCTGTCGGCGGCGAGTCGCCGCATCAACGCCAGGACCAGCAGCGGCAGCGCGAACACCATCAGCAGCGAGAACGACTGCTCCATCAGCACGCGCCACGACGCTCCCGAACCGTTCTCGAGGTAGCTCTCCCAGCCGAGCCGGAGCTGCATCGAGGACCGCTGGCTGTAGCCGCACAACGCGCGCTCGAACGAAGTCAGGTCGTCGGTGGCCTTCGCCGCCGTGAGCACGCACGGCAGGCCGAACTCGCGGACCAACCACGACACGTACGAGAAGCTCTGCGCATACGCGAGGCGAAGATCCCGTTCACTGCGCGGGAAGTCGTCGCGCAGGTCGCCGAACGACAGCATCTGTCCGACCGGCACGCGCCAGGCGAGATCGTTCTCGCTCGCGCCGAGGTAGGTGTCGCCGGCGAGATTCTGCGCGAGGCCTTCGTGCAGCCAGCGCGGCAGCAGTTTGCCGTGGGGTTCGACCTGCTGATCGAGCAATTCGTGCACGAGCTCGTGTTGCACGACCCCGGCGAGGCTGGCGCCCGAACGACGGATGTCGCCGACGACCAGGTGGATCTGGTGACGACCCAACAGCGTGAAGCCCGCCGCGTCGGCGTGCAGGTTCGCCACCAGCTCGTCGGGAAGGTCGGCCCGGGAGCCGTGCACGAACACGAAGCAGGGCCGATGCGGTTGGCCGGGGAACGCCTGCTGCAGGTCGTGAACGCCGGTTGCGACTTCGCGCCGAACCGCATCGAGCAGGCCATCGCCGACCTCACCGCGACCGCGCACGACCTCGACCCTCGCCAGGGCTCCGTCCGCAAGTCGGCCATGTGAAGGATCTTGTGACGCTTCTCCGCCGCCACCACAAGCGGCGGTCAAGGTGCACAGAAAGGCCAGTAGCTTTGGCAGGAACACGGGACGGGCGCCGTCATAGGTCGCCGGCGTCGACCGCGGAAGGTCGCGACCCGTGCCCACTTCGGAGTTCATCACGTGAAAGCCTGGAAGACCCTGTTCGTCGTCCCTGCCGTCGCCGCACTCGCCATGGTGCCGCAGGATCCCCAGAACACCAACAACCCCGAGACTGCCGACCAGTCGGCGGTCCTGTCGATCTCGGAGATGCAATACACGACGTCGCAAGGCGGCACGGTATCGGTCTCCGCGCGCAACGTCGTCGAGATCCGGCTGCTCGACGACCACGAGAGGAGCATCCGTCTCGAGCTGCTGTACGACAACGGCGACTACTCGCTGATCGACGCCCAGACGTTCCACCTGTTGCGCAACGGGCCCAGCACCCGCGAAGTCCGCCTCGTGCGCGGCAAGGGCTCGCGCATGCGCTTCCCCAAGCTGCCGTGACGCGCGCGGCCGGCCGATGCCATCGGCGCTGCGGCGCGAACCGCGCGGTGGCTTCACCGCCGCACCGCCAGGTGCCGAAACCGTGTACGCAGCGGGGGTCGAATCGGCAATGCGACCGGCATGCCACGTCCCACCGCGATCCTGCGCCAGCACCTGCTCACCCGATCGGACCTCGCCAAGCTCGAGGTGCCGCCGGGTGACATCCTGGACTGGCTCGGCGCGGGTTCGCTCGAGCCGATCGCGTCACCGGACGCCGTGACGAGCAACGATCCGATCTTCACCGTATCGGATCGCGCGTTGCGACAACGTCTCGCGGAGCGCCTCGCAACGGTCGGCAAGCCGACCGTCGTGCTGTCGCCGCTGCGGGTCCGGTCCTTCCTGGTGCGCGCCATGATGCAGGAACACGACCAAACGGCGGAGTCGGCAGCGGCCGACGCCGAGCTCGCTGCCGCCGACCAACCCGCACCGCTCGACGCGATCGCCGCTGACGACCACGCCCACTACGTGGCCCAGGTCGCCGCCGAGGAGTCGGAGCAGGAACTGGCCGAGGCCGAGGCGCCGATCCTCCGCGACGACGAGGCGGCGGGGCTGGCGAACGAGACCGGGGAACCACCCGCCGACGAACCGCCCGCCGACGAAGCAGGGGAAGAGGAAGGTGGCTGGTTCGACACGGACAGCCTGAGCAGCGAACTGGACGCACTCGAGTTGTTCCGGCCGCGCGAGGCCGAAGAGCCTGTACCTGCCACCACCGCACCCGAGGCCGCGACGGAGTTCGTTGCACCTGCCGAATCCGAGCCCGCCTCGACCGTCGAGGCCGTGATCGAATCGTCGCCGGAGCCCGCGCCCGAGCCGGTGCAGGAAACCGAACCAGAGCCCGCCGCCGAACCAGAACCGGAGCCCGAGCCAACCGCGCAGGTGGCAACGGAGCCGGCAGCCGAGCCCGAGCCGGCCAACGACACGACCACGACCGAATCCATGACCAGCGACGAGCACCCGGAATCCGTCGGCGAAGACCTCGCCGCAGAGCCTGCCGCGAGCGAACCAGCCGCCGCAACCCAGCAACCCGAACCGGCACCCCCGCCCCCGCCGTCGCCTGCAGGGGCAGCCGCGGCAGCCAGCATCGACGGCCCGCGCGTCGAGACCTTCCTCGCCGAGATGCAGCGCGCTCTGGTCGACATGGCCAACCGCCCGGCGCCGCCCCCGGTCGACGTGCAGCCGATCGTGGCCGCAGTCCAGGCGGGCTTCCAGCAGGCGGCCAAGAGCACCGTCGACACCAACGCCGCGCTCGCCAGCCTCGGGGATCGGCTCGCCAACCTGGCCACGCCGCGCGAACCGCAGGTCGTCGCACCGGTCGGGCATCCGCCGAGTTCCGCGGCGATCACGACCGAATACGTGGTCGTCGAGGGCAACCGGTCGGCGCAGGTCATGCTGCTGGTCGCGTTCCTGCTGCTCTGCTGGTCGGCGGTGTTCTGGTTCAAGACCGGCGCACCACGGTTGGCGATCGGCACGTTGGTCGCGGCCAACCTCGCCGGCTGCACCGTCCTGCTCGGTCGCCGCTGACGGCGACGCGGCGACCCACGGTCACCGGCCGGCGGGCGTGATCAGGTTGGCGAGCAACCGCACGGCACCCGGATGCAGCTTCTTCAGCTGCCGCCACAAAGCCAACGCGCAGTAGACGTACTCGCCATCGCCGTGGCGCGCGTAGAGCAGCGCGCCGCGCTCGATCGGTTGGCCGGGGTCCTGCATCGCGAGCACTTCCTCGTATTGGCTGCCGTAGACGGCCGGCAGGTAGAGGCAGCGCTCCTGTTCCCAACCGTCCCAATCGGAAGGCTGTATCCGGTTCGGGCTGGTCAACAGCACGTGGTCCGGCGCGAGGGCGCGCACCGGCGCGTCGGCGCGCGTGACGCGCGCACGACCGATCTGGAACGGCGCGAACGGCGCGCCGACGAAGCCCTCGCCCGCCGGGTGGAACTCGATGTCCTTCTGGTAGAAGACGACCAGGCGGTGACCACGACCGGCCGCGAACTCCAGCAACCGGCGGAAGCCGCGCCGCGCATCGGGACGATCGCGCAGCGCCCGGACGTCGACGACCACGGTGTCGAACTCGGCGAGATTGGCGACCGCGATGTCGGCGTCGCTGAGCTCGGACCAGGCCACGCCGAGACCACCGACCCCGAGGATGCCGGGCAGCGTGTCGTCGTTGCTCCGCACGAGGCCGACCCGCAGCGCAGGTGGGGTGCGGACGTCGATCTTGTGGACCGGCAAGGCGACCCGCGCTTCACCGAGACGGATGCGCAGCACATCGACACCGGGTTTCCGCCCGGCCGGCGCATCGACCGCGAACGCGAACATGTCCGCGCGCTGCGTGGTCAACGAAACGGCGCGCCGGTCGTCGTGGATCGCGTAGCCCGCGGGGCCGCGTACCTCCAATTCGCTCTCGATCGGCAACCGCGAATTGCGCGTGACGCCGACGCTGAATTGCACCGCGTGGCGATCGGTCGGCAGCAACAGCATCCGCGGCACGACCGTCAGCTCGACCGCCGCGCGTTGCTCGACCGGCACGGTGAGTTCGACCGGCACTTCGGTGCCGGCGATCGCCACCCGGAAGCGCAGGCGGACGGGTGGCACGAAGCGATCGCCGCGGAAGCGACGGGCCATCGGGTCCTCGCGGTTGGCGACGTCGAGCGGCAACCGCACACCGAGTGCGGCATCGAGCGACGGCACGGGTGCGACGGCGGCATCGCCTTCGCCGAGCATCGTCACCTCGACGCCGTCGATGCCTTCGGCGCGAAGACCGATCGCCTGCGGCCTGGTGAGGTGCACGTGCGCGGTCAGCGAGAACTCCTCGCCGTCGATCGCGACCGTGCCCGGCGGCACTTCGAGCTCGAGCTGCACACCGCAGACGAGCAGCAGCAGCCGTTCGAGGGACGCGATGCGCCGCGCGAGGCGGATCTGGACCGCGGCGTGGGCGGGATCGCCGTCGTCGGGACGACGCAACGCGCGCAGCTCCACCAACGCCGCGACGACCCGGTCGGTGACGTCCTGGCCGGCCGCGAC
>CAYMRG010000002.1:0-33940 GCA_964392555.1 uncultured candidatus Brocadiaceae bacterium | reverse complement strand
CAGAGCAAGCTGCTGCGCGTGCTGCAGGAAGGCGAGTTCGAGCGCGTCGGCGGCAACCGCACGGTGCGCGTCGATGTCCGCATCGTCGCGGCGACCAACCGCGACCTCGTGGCCGCGGTCGGCGAAGGACGGTTCCGTCAGGACCTGTTCTACCGTCTCGACGTCGTGCCGATCGTGCTGCCGCCGCTGCGCGAGCGGCGCGCGGAGATCGTGCCGTTGGCGCGCCACTTCCTGCGCGCCGGTGCGACGCTCAGCGATGAGGCCGAGGCGGTGCTGCAGGCCTGGGGCTGGCCCGGCAACGTCCGCGAGCTGCAGAACGTCGTGCAGCGCGTCGGCCTGCTGTGCGAGGACGGCGTGATCACGGCCGAACTCGTGCGGCGCTGGCTCGGCCCCGATGCCGGCGCGCTCGCGGTCGAGCCGACCTGCGTGCTGCCGGCCCGCGATCCGATCGACGGGCTGGTCGGGCGGTCGCTCGACGATGTCGAACGCGAACTCGTGCAGCGGACACTGGCCGCCTGCGGCGGCAACCGCACGAAGACCGCCGAGATGCTCGGCATCGGCGTGCGCACGCTGTTCAACAAGCTGCAGCTGGGCGGCGCGGCACCGGTCGCCGCGCGATGAACGCCGACCAGCCAGCGGGCAGACGGCCGCGGCGTGCGCCGTTGCCGACGGGGCCGCTGAGCGGGCCGCGGACGACGCTGCGGCGACTCGTCTCGGTGCTGACGGCGACCTGCAACCGCGGCATCGACCTGCTGCCGGTCGGGCGTTGGCTGCACCGCCGCGCGCAGCGCAGCCTCGACCTGCCCGAACTCGAGATCACGCTGCGTCCCGGCGCCGAAGCGCTCGACGGCCTGCGCCTCGCGTTCGTCTCGGACGTCCACGCCGGCAGCTTCATGGACGCCCGCGATCTGACGGCGATCTTCGCGCGGATCGCCGCCGCGGAACCCGACCTCGTGCTGTTCGGTGGCGACCTCGTCAACACGCGGGACCGGGAGATCCTGCTGTTCCGCGAGCCGCTGCAGCTGCTGCGGCCGCGGCTCGGCATGTTCGCGGTGCCCGGCAACCACGATCACTTCTGGGGCAAGGATCTGGGGCTGTGGAGCGCGTTCCTGCGCGACCACGGCGTCGAGGTGCTGCTCAATGCCGGGCGGCGCATCGAGCATGCGGGCGCCTCGCTGTGGTTGTGCGGCGTCGACGATCTGACCGAGGGCACGCCCGATCTCGCGCAGGCGCTCGGCGGCCGGCGCGACGGCGAACCGGCGATCCTGCTGAGCCACCATCCGGACTTCTTCTTCGAGGCCGCGGCGGTCGATGTCGATCTCACGCTTGCCGGCCACACGCACGGCGGCCAGGTCCGCATCGCCGGCCATGCGCCGCTGCACCACAGCAGGTTCGGCTACGAACGCGGCTGGTTCGCCGAGAACGGCTGCCGCCTCTATGTCGGCCGGGGCGTCGGCATGACCTTCCTGCCGCTGCGCATCGACGCGCCGCCCGAGATCCCGATCGTCGTGCTGCGGGCACCGGTGCCCCAGGTGGTCGGTGGCGCGCGCGCCGCCGTCGGCCACGGCCGCTGAGCGATCGGTCGCGTCCTGGACGCAGCGCCCGTATGCTGCGCGCCGACCATGCAGACTCGCGTCCACGCGCTGCGCCGCTGCCGCGACCTCGGCGGCGGCTCGTTCGCCCTCGAGGTCGAGGGCCCGGTCCCGGCCACCGAGCCGGGGCAGTTCTTCATGCTGCGCACCGAGCGGCGCTGGCCGGTCCAGTTGCCGCGGCCGTTCTCGCTCTACGACCGCGCCGCCGACGGCTCGTGGGGCAGCTTCCTGATCAAGCCGGTCGGCGAAGGTTCGCGCGCGCTGTGCGACCAGCGCCCCGGTGAGGGCATCGTGCTCAACGGCCCGCTCGGCCGGCCGTTTCCGCGCGACGTCGCGGATCCGATCTGCGTCGCCGGCGGTGTCGGCCTCGCGCCGTTCCTGCTGCTGGCGCGCGGCATGGCGGCGAACGGCCGCAAGCCGCGCCTGCTGTTCGGCGGGCGCAGCAAGGCGGCGCTGGCCGGCATCGACGACTTCGCCGACGTCGCGCGCGTGTTCGCGTCGACCGACGACGGCAGCCACGGGTTCCGCGGCATGGTCACCGCGCTGCTCGACGAGCTGATCGCGCGCGGCGAAGTCGCCCGCGGCGAGGTCGTGTTCTGCTGCGGGCCCGATCCGATGATGCACGCCGTGGCGAAGCTGTGCGAACAGCGCGGCCTGCGCTGCTTCCTCAGCCTCGAGACCTACATGGCCTGCGGCTACGGCGTCTGCAACGGCTGCACGGTGAAGGTGCAGGGCCCGCGCTTCAAGAACTGGCCGTACTCGCGCACCTGCATGGAAGGCCCGGTCTACGAGGCCTGCGAGCTGGTGCACTGACGAACTGGCTTCCTGGCGAACTGGCTTCCTGGCGAACTGGTTTCCTGGCGAACTGGTTTCCTGGCCGGCGAGGTCACCCCGGGATCGCGTGGCGCTGCAGGATCGCCAGCGGCACGTATTCGAGGGTTCGTTCGTGCGTCGCCTCGAGCACCACGCGCGGCGCGCTGTCGGCGTCGAGCGCTTCGACCCAGCGCGACGCGCACAGGCACCAGCGATCGCCAGGCGCCAGCCCCGGGAAGCCGAACTCCGGCCGCGGCGTCGACAGGTCGTTGCCGGCGTTCTTCGAGAACGCGAGGAACTCGGCGGTCATCTCGGCACAGACGGTGTGGGCGCCGAGGTCCGTGCCGTCGGTGTTGCAGCAGCCGTCGCGGAAGAACCCCGTCAACGGCCGCATGCCGCACTCCTTCAGCGCGGTGCCGAGCACGTTGCGGGCAAGTGCGGTGCGGGGGGAATCCATGGGCGCGGGCGAGCATACGCGCTCGCGCCGGCGTGGCTACTCGGTGCCGATCGCGATCGTCCTGGTTTCGCCGGCGACGACGTCGAAGCGCCGATGCGCGGTCGTGCCGTCGCGGCGCAGCCAAGAGACCACGTAGCTGCCGGCCGGCATCTGCAGCGGCTTGGTCGGGAAGTCGTCGTCGAGCAGCAGGTGGACGTCCATGTCCTTGCGCAGCGCGCAGACGTCGAATTGCCGGCCCTCGTCGGGCAGCGCCGCCTTCGCCAGATCGAAGCGGATGAGGCCGGGTGCCGGCAGCTCGATCGCGCCGAGGTCGGTGGTGCCCTGCCCGTCGACATAGTGCCGGCCGGCGGCGACGAAGCCGAGGCCGGGGGCGCGGACCTCTACTTCGTACCAGCCGGCCGGGAGGTGTTCGAGGCGCCAGTTCTTGGCCTTCTGGGCGAACGGCACGACGGTGCTGGCGCCGGTGTCGAGCTGCCAGACGCGCACCTGTGGCCGACCGTCGAGGCCCAGCGGCGCATTCGCGGTGAGCGTCAGCGCGCCGCCGTGCGCGGTGTCGCAGACGAGCCGCAGGTCGCCGGTGTCCGGCAGCACGGATTGCGCCTGCGCGAGCGGCAGCTGGGCTTCGTCGCCGGGCCAGCACAGCACGCGGCCGGGGCCGCCCGGCTGGTTGGCGAAGCAGAACGCGCCGTCGTCGCCGCTGCTCGTGGCGTCCCACGACTGCTGGTCGAGGCTCTGCCACACGAGCCGCGCGTTGGCGATCGGCTTGCCGTCACCGTCGACGACGTGGCCGCGCACGCACGCGCCGCGCTGCAGCTGCAGCGTCGCCGGCGTGGTGCCGGTCGTCACCGGGACGCTGGTGGTCGCGAGCCCTTCGGGGCCACCACCGGCGCGCACGCGGAAGGTGCCGGCGGCGAGCCCGGTGACGCGGAACTCGCCGTGTTCGTCGGTCTCCGTGCGAGCGATCGGTTGCGGCGATTCGCCGAACACGACCACCTTCACCTTGGCCGCGGGCTTGCCGTCCTCGCCGAACACGGTGCCGGCGATCGCCGTGGTTGGCGCGGCTTGCGGCGTGGCCGATGCGGATCCGATCACATCCCGGTAGGACGTGAACAGGGTGCGCGAGTTGTCGTTGCCGAGGTTGATCGTGAACGACCCACCCTTCAGGACCAGTTCCGGACCCGAAGCGCTCGCCTCGGCCTCGACGCTGCGCCCGGCGTTGTCGGTGAATTGCGCGAACGGATGCAGGCCGGCGTGCATCGCCAGGCCGCCGCTGCGGAACATCCGGCCGACCACGGGCAAGCCCGAGCGGACGACCGGTTCACCCGCCGGCGCACCGGCCAAGGTGTTCTTCACCGTCGTGAACGTCAACCGGATCGGTTGCCCGTCGCCCTGCGGTGGCGTGCCCAGCGTCAGGTGCGCGGTTTCGCCACTGGTCAGCTCGAGCCGCCACAGCCGTTCGTTGCCGTCCTCGATCGCGACCCGGCAACGGCCGGTGCGCCCGCGCCACTGCAGGGTCAGCCGACCATCGGCGTCGGTCGATCTTTCGGGGTTGTCGAGCGCGCAGCCGTCGGGGGACAGGCGTATCGAGTGGTTCGCCACCGGCAGGCCGAGGTCGTCGACGACGGCGACCTCGAGGACGAACGGGAACGGGTGGTCGAGCCACGAGGCGCTGGCGGTGACGTTCGCGGTGACCTGCTCGCGCTCGGGGGCGGTGGCGGGCGCGCTGGCCTCCGCGCTGACGCGCTCGGCCGCGGCCGCGGTGCCATCGTGGGTCACGTGGCGCGACGGTTCGGGCGCGGTGTCGTTCGCGAGCACGTAGTAGAGGACACCGCCGGCCAGCAGGGCGCCGGCGGCAGCGAAGGTCTTGACGGTCGTTCCCACGAGCCATGCTCCGGTGGTCAGGGTGAGGCCGGCGGCGGCGGAGGTCGGCAGGCCGAGGCCGAAGGTTGCGGCGAGGCCGAGCCGCCAGTCGGCGCGTCGGCCGCGGTCGGATCTGGTGCCTTCGCCCTGATCGCTGTCGAGGCGGACGCGCAGCATCGCGAGCCCGCGCGCGAGCCGCGACTTGACGGTCGCGAGGTTGGCGCCGGTGCGCTGCGCGATCACGCGCGGCGGCAGGTCTTCGAAGTAGCGGAGGAAGATCGCCGTCTGGTAGGGCTCGTCGAGCGACAGCACCGCGTTCGTCACGGAACGCAGCGCTTCGCGGCGCGCCAGGGCGTCGCGGGGCTCGGCATCGGATTCGGGAGCCGCGAGCGCGGCATGCCGCGCCGCGCGGCGCCGTTCGCCGCGTCGCCACTGCCGGGCGAAGTTGACCAGCGTGCGTTGCAGCCAGCCGCCCAGCGGCCCCGGGCGCAGATCCGGTCGCGCCAATGCCTGGTGCAACGTCGCCTGGGTGACGTCGTCGGCCGCGTGCGGACACCGCAGCAGCTCGCGCGCCAGGCTGCGCAGGGCGCTGGCGTGGCGGTGCAGTTCGCTGGGGAGGTCCTGGTTCATCGCGGCCGGTCAGGCATGGTATCCATGCCGCGGCCGCGGGATCGGTGGCGAGCCGGCCGATGGAATTCCTACGCGACCACGTCGTCGGACGTCGGCGCCGACAGGAGTCGCTGCGTCCACGTCGCCAGCATGTCCGGGGTGGCCTTGGCGAGCCGGGCCTCGACCGCCGCTGGCAACGGCCCGAAACGCTCGGTCATCAGGGTGCGGAGCATGTCGCGGCGCGCTTCGGCGGCACCCTGGGAGATGCCCTGCGAGCCCCCCATTTCGCGCATGGGCCGCGACCGAGTGCGTCGATTTCGTCGTCCGGCAAGGAGGGCGACCGAAGCGCGCGGAGGCGGGGCCGTAGCCCCGCCGAGCACGCTGCAGGGAGCCCGACGCCGCAGGGCGGCGAAAGCGGCGCACTCGGGTCACCGCTCCTCTTCGCCTGGCTTGCCGTCGATCGCCAGCAGCGGGAACGTCGCCGATTCGACGTGCTCGCGCGCGAGGATCGCGCCCAGTTCGGCCGCCCGCTTGCCCTCCTCGCCCAGCTGGTCGCGCGACTCGGCGACGTCGTGGGCGAGGTCGAACAGCTCGGTCACGGGCTTCGCCTTCTGCAGGTCGTGGCGCACGAGCTTCCAGTCGCCGACCCACACGGCCTGCCAGCCGCCGTAGCCGGCGAACTCGCGATACAGGAACGGCCGGGGCTCCTGCGGTTCGCCGCGCAAGGTCGGGGCGAAGCTGATGCCGTCGACGCCGGCGGGGACCTTGGCGCCGCACAGCTCGGCGAGCGTCGGCAGCCAGTCCTCGAAACCGGTCACACGCGCGCTCTCGCTGCCCGGTGCGACATGGCCGGGCCAGCGCACGATCGCGGGCACGCGGATGCCGCCCTCGTACATCGAACCCTTGCGGCCGCGCAGTTCGCCGCACGAAGCGAAGAAGTCGCAGTCGGTGCCGCCGACCGGGCTGTGCGTCGCGCCATTGTCGGAGGTGAAGACGACGATCGTGTTCTCGCGCAGACCCAATTCATCGAGCACCTCGACGAGCGCGCCGACCTCCTTGTCGAGGCGCGTGATCATCGCCGCGTAGACCGCGCGGGGTGTCGGCGTCGGCGTGTAGCCGTTCTTGCCGGTGTAGGGCGTCTCCTCGAACTTGCCGAGGTACGGCTGCACCTCGTCGGCCGGCGCGTGCAGCGCCAGGTGCGGCAGCGTCGACGGGTAGTAGAGGAAGAACGGTTCGTCCTTGTGCGTGATGAGGAACGCGAGCGCCGCGTCGCGGATGTGGTCGGGTGCGTAGTCCTTGCCGACGAAGCGCGCGTAGCTCGCGGGATCGTTCGGATCCTCGCCGTCGCGCAGCTTGCCGCCGCCGGGCACGGCGGGGTCGTTGTGCAGCGGCACGCGCCTGCTGTCGTCGTAGAGGAACGCCGGCCAGTAGCTATGCGCGTGGCGCTGGCAGTTGTAGCCGTAGAAGCGATCGAAGCCGCGCGTCAGCGGATCGCCGCTCGAACCGAACGGCCCGAGGCCCCATTTGCCGAACGCGCCGGTGTGGAAGCCCGCGCCGTGCAGCACTTCGCCGAGCGTCGTCTCGCCGGCCGGCAATGGCCACTGGCCTTCGGGCTGGGCCTCCTTGTTGTCGCGCACCGCGGCGTGTCCCGGATGCTTGCCGGTCATCAGCACGCAGCGCGACGGCGCGCAGACCGGCGAGCCCGCGTAGTGGTGCGTCAGCCGCATGCCCTCGCGTGCCAGCGCGTCGAGGTGCGGCGTCGCGATCTTCTGCTGGCCGAAGCAGCCGAGTTCGCCGTAGCCGAGGTCGTCGGCCATCACGAAGACGACGTTCGGCGGGCGGTGGGGCCTCGGCGGCTCCTGCGGACAGAGGAACAGCGCGATCGTCAGGGTCGTGGTCAGCATGGCTTCCCGGGGCGCACGGAAGGCGTTCAGTCGCAGCCCGGCTCCTCGCCGATCAGGGCGAGGTCGTTGCAGGCGTTCCACAGCAGGACCATGGCCTGCTTGCAGTTGGCGCTCATCACCGGCGGCAGGTCGTCGCGCGCGCTGAGCGCCTTGAGCCGCACGTAGAGCTCGCGCAGCTCACGCTCGTCCTTGGTCATCAGGCGGCCGAGCAGATCGGTGTCGGGGTGCGTCATGGTGATCCTCGCGAACGATCAGTATTGCGGGCGCAGGTCCTGCAGGCGTTTGGCCTTCAGCTCGAAGCGCGGCAGTTCGCCGGGCTTCGCCAGCTCGAGGTTGAAGCGCAGGCCCTCGTGCGCGTCGGCCAGGTCCTTGCCGAGCAGCGCCTGCAGCCGCGGCCAGCAGTCCTGCTGGTCGGGCTTCAGCTCGATCTTGACGGTGATCTCGTCCTGCACGTTGTCGACGCGCGTGATGACGATCTGGAACTCCTCGACCTGGCCGTGTTCGCGGACCACCGCCTCGACGGCGCGCGGGTAGACGTTGGTGCCGCGGATCAGCTTCATGTCGTCGACGCGACCGAGGATGCCGCCCTCGTAGATGTCGCCGGTGCGGCCGCACGTGCAGCGCGTGTGCGGCACCTTGCAGACGAGGTCCTTGGTGCGGTAGCGCAGCAGCGGGATGAAGCCGCGGCCGAACGACGTCACGACGCGTTCGCCGCGTTCGCCGTAGCCGACCGGCTGGCCGCTGTCGGGGTCGAGCACTTCCTCGATGAAGTGGTCCTCGATGATGTGCGGACCACCCGGCTGGTGGTCGCATTCGAAGATCATGATCGTGCCGATCTCCGTCATGCCGGCGGTGTCGCCGCACTTGCCGCCCCACATGTCCTCGATCATCTTCTTGACCGCGGGGATCGAACCGGCCGGTTCGCCGCTGACGACGACGCGGCGTACCTTGCCGTCGCGCAGCAGGTCGATACCCATCTTCTCGGCGGTCTGGCCCATGCGCAGCGCATAGGTCGGCGTCGCGCAGACGACCGTGACACCCATCTCGACGATCTGCTTGACTCGCTGCTCGGTGGTCATGTTGCCGGACGCGAGCGTCAGGCAGCCGAGCTTCTCGCAGCAATAGTGGGCACCCCAGAAGCCGATGAACGAGCCGTAGCTGAAGGCGAAGAACACTCTGTCCGTCGGCCGGATGCCGAAGCCCCAGAAGCCGTAGCACCACATGTCGGTGATCCACGACCAGTCCTTGCGCGAGTCGAGCACCCGCAGCGGCTGGCGGCCGGAGGTGCCCGACGTCAGGTGGTAACGGATCGCATCCGACTCGGGGCGCGTGATCAGGTCGCCGAACAGCGGCTTCTCCGCCTGGTTCGCCATCCACTCCTCACGCGTCATGAACGGCAGGCGGCGGATGTCGTCGAGCGTGCGGATCTTGTCCGGTGTCACGCCCGCCCCTTCGTAGAGCCGGCGGTGGAACGGTGATTCGTGCCAGGCGCGTTCGACGAGCCGTTGCAGCTTGTGCAGCTGCAGGGCCCGCAGCTGCTCCTTGGCGAGGGTCTCGGTCTTGGGGTTCCAGTACGGAGAGGTCGTGGCTGACAAGGCTGGGCTCCGCGGGACGTCGTGGGCGGGCCAGCGTAGTCGCGGCAGCGGGCCGGCTCCAGGCGTCGGGGCGCAGCGGGCCGTTTTCGGCCCCAGAAACGACCGCGGGCCGCGCGCGGAGTGTCCGCGCGCGGCCCGTCGGCAGGCGCGACCCGTGGGTCGCGCGATCGGCGAATCGGATCAGTGGGTGCTGATGACCGAGGCGATGCCGTTGCTGGTGGTCATGCCGAAGCTGTTCAGACCGCCCGGGAGGGTGTTCGGCTGGAACAGCGACACCGACTGCGAGTAGATCGTCGTGCCGGCCGGGATGCCCGGCGGCAGCGTCAGGCTGACCGACTGCGTCGGGGTGGTGCCGACCATCGTCTGGGGCAGGTCGATCGAGCCGACCAGCGCCGCGCAACCCGGCGCGCCGATGATCACGAGGTCGACGCCCGGAGCCGGGATCTGCGACATGCTGAGGATGTTCATGCCGATGTAGACGCCCGGCGCGAAGGCCAGCATGTTGTCGGTGGTGTAGGTGACGGTCGAACCGGAGGTCGCCGTGGAGATCGCCACCGGCGAGGCCGACAGGGTGAGCGCCTGGTAGTCCGCGCCGAGCAGGATCGTGGTCGGCAGGGTGACGGAGAGGTCCGTCGAGCCCGGGTCGATCGACGGGCCGCCCGGCGAGAAGCCGACCAGGTAGTCGTTGCCCTGGCCGGTGATGCTCTGCCAGATCATCGTCACGACGCCGGTCGCGAGGTCGAACTGGTACTGCATCGTCTCCGGCGTGGTGGTGCCGTAGTCGAAGACGGCGTCCCACGTCACGTAGGCGAAGCGGGAGCCTACCTGGAACGAGGCGCGTGACCAGGTCTCGTGGGCAAACACGAGTGGCGAGGGACCGAGCGAGCTGAAGCTCAAGCTGGTCGACGGCCGGTGGTACATCAAGGATCGCTGATCGACTACTCCCGCGTTTCCTCGCCTGGCGAGCGGATTCGCCGTTGGCGAGCGGGAGTAGTAGTCGCCCCTGGAGACCGCAGCGCCCCTGCGGCCTCTTCTGGCGGCGCGCAGCGCCGCACAACCTTTGGTTGTGGCCGCAGGACGCGCTGATCGGATCGCCGATCGCGCTCCGGTAGCGATCAGCGCGCGCCGGCGCTGCCGACCGGCTCCTCTTCGGTCGCCGCAGCATTCGCGTCGGCGCCGATCTCGTCCTCGGCGAGCGCTTCGACGAGCACCTCGGCCATGCGATCGGTCTCGGCCGACGACGTCAGGTCGACGCCGAGGCGCTCCTCGCTCTCGGGGACGCGCAGGCCGATCGTGGCGCGCAGCAGGCGGTAGAGCGCCCACGCCGCGCCGGCGGACCACAGGCCGCAGACGACGATGCCGATCACCTGCACGCCGAGCTGCACCAGTCGGCCGTTGCCGTGCGGGAACTGCGCGACGTTGCCGAACACGGCGACGCACAGCGTGCCGAGCACGCCGCAGGCGAGGTGCACCGGGATCGCGCCGACTGGATCGTCGATGCGCCAACGGTGCTTCATGCGGTCGTAGACGACGTTGTGCAGGACGCCGGCGAGGCTGCCGATCATCAGAGCGCTGAGCCCGGAGACGAGGTGGCAGTTGGCGGTGATCGCGACCAGGCCGCCGAGGATGCCGCCGAGCATCTTCTCCTTCATCTCCTGGCGGTTCTGCGCGTGGCGCGCGTGGACGAACGCGACCAGTCCGCCCGCGGCGCCGGCGAGGTTGGTGTTCAGCACGATCGGGCCGACCTCCTTGGTCAGCGCGAGCGTGCTGCCGCCGTTGAAGCCCCACCAGCCGAACCACAGTATGAACACCCCGAGCACGGCCCAGACCTGGCTGTAGCCGGGCATCGGCTGGACGCGGCCGAGCGCGTCGTAGCGGCCCTTGCGCGGGCCGAGCATCAGCACGGCGACCAGCGCCACCCAGCCACCGACCGAGTGCACGACCGTCGAGCCGGCGAAGTCGACGAAGCCGAGCTCCGTCAGCCACGTGCTGTTCTCGGCGAAGAACAGGTTGCCCCACGCCCAGTGGCCGAACACCGGGTAGATGACGATGCCGGTGAACGTCGCGCCGACCAGGTAGGTCGTGAAGCGGATGCGTTCGGCGGTGGCGCCCGAGACGATCGTCACCGCCGTGCCGGCGAACGCGAGCTGGAACAGCAGGAAGATCATGCCGAGCGAGCTGCCGCCGGACTGCGCGCTGCCGTTCCACAGGAACAGGTCGGTGCCGATCAGGCCGCCGAGGTTGTGGCCGAACATCAGGCCGAAGCCGAGCGCGTAGAAGCCGATCGTCGCGACCAGGTAGTCGACGACGTTCTTGAACGCGACCGAGTCGACGTTGTGGCGCCGAACGCAGCCGACCTCGAGCGCGAAGAAGCCGGCCTGCATGAAGAAGACCAGCATCGCGGCGGTCAGCACCCAGAGATGGTCGAGACCGAAGCCGGGTTGGGCGGACGCGACGACTTCGACGGGGGTCTGGCAGAGCGGCATGCGCAGACGATTTCGGTCGCCGCGGCCGCGCGGGTCAACGTCCACAGGCAGATCCGAGGTGGCGACGGCGATCGGCCGCTGGCATCGCCCGTTCGCAGCGGTGCAAAACACCGCAGCGATTCGCGCGAGGCTGCTGCCACCACGCTGACAGCAGGGGGGCGCCACGATCCCTCGCTCGCAACCCAACGAAGAGACGACCATGACCATCGCCAGCGATCTGCTCGCCGATCTCGAGCGCGAAGCCGCGCTCACCCGCAAGACCCTCGCCGCCATCCCGGACGGCAAGTTCGACTTCCGCCCGCATCCCAGGTCCTGGACGCTCGGCCAGCTGGCCGGCCACATCGTCGACGCGCCGTCGTGGATCCCGGCCTGGCGCGAGGACTCGATGGACTTCGCGGCGATGGGCGACTACCAGCCGTTCACCGCCAAGACCACGGCCGAACTGCTCGCCGGGCTCGATCGCCACATGGCCGCGGCGCGCGAGGCGCTGGCCGGTTTCGACGATCGGCTGATGCGCGGCACGTGGACGGCCCGCAAAGGCGACCAGGAGCTGATGAAGGGGCGCCGCGACGAGGTCATGCGGACGACGCTGCTGAACCACGTCATCCAGCACCGCGGCCAGCTGCAGGTCTACCTGCGGCTGTGCGGCGCGATCGTGCCGCCGACCTACGGGCCGACCGCCGACGTCGCCGAGTGGAGCTGATCGCGCCGCTCGCTACCGTTGCCGGCTGGTTCCATGCGCCGCGCCGACCGACTGTTCCAGATCGTCCAGCTGCTGCGCACCAACCGCGTGCTGACGGCGCGCGCGATCGCCGACGAGCTCGAGATCTCCCTGCGCACCGTCTACCGCGACGTGCAGGACCTGATCGGCAGCGGCGTGCCGATCGAAGGTGAGGCCGGCGTCGGCTACTGCCTGCAGCGCGGCTTCGACCTGCCGCCGCTGATGTTCGACGCCGGCGAGATCGACGCGCTGGTGCTCGGTGCGCGCATGG
The DNA here is from genome assembly GCA_964392555.1 of uncultured candidatus Brocadiaceae bacterium. Classification (GTDB taxonomy): domain Bacteria; phylum Planctomycetota; class UBA1135; order UBA1135; family UBA2386; genus CAYMRG01. The sequence continues at coordinate 21,632 of CAYMRG010000002.1, read as the reverse complement.
TGCAGGCATTCGCCGACGAACGGCTCGCCGCGCGCGCCCGCAGCCTGCTCGCCAAGGTCGAGCTGGTGGTGCCGCCGCGGCTCGCGGCGGGCTTCGCGCGGGCCGAGCTCAACGTGCCGGCGGCGATCTGCCCCGATGTGCGCGCGACGATCGAACGGGTGCGCGCTGCGGTCGACGGCCGGCAGCGGTTGCGCGTGCGCTACGTCGACGCGACCGGCGAAGCGAGCGAGCGCGTGCTGCGGCCGCTGTGCCTGACCTTCTGGGGCATGGTCTGGACGCTCGGCGCCTGGTGCGAACTGCGCGGCGACTTCCGCACGTTCCGCGCCGATCGGCTGACGGTGGTCGAAGCGCTCGACACGTTCGCCGACGAGCCCGACAAGCAGCTGCGCGCCTACCTCGCCGTCGTCGAACGGCAGTTGCGCGAGCGGTCGTGGCCCGACGACTGGCGGCGACGCAACGACGATCCGTCGGCGCGCGCGTGACGGCGCGAGGCCTGCGGCGGGAATTCTGAGGCCGGGTCAGCGGCCCGGAACGCTTCGGGGCGGCGCGCCGAATGCGCGTCGCGGGACCCCGCAATGCAACTCCCTACGTTCCGTGGACCGTCTGGCTGGTCGGCGGCCGCATCGCCGCCGAGGACTGCTTCGGCCCCCGTGCCACGCCGCTCGGGCCGGATCGGGTGCCGGGCCCTGACCGAGCGGATTTTTGCAACCTCCGGGGTGGCCCGGACGCGGTGCAGACACGCCATCAGCGCGTCATGCCCATGCCCAGTTCGGACCCTTGCACCCGAGACGGATCCAGGCGCCGGCCGAGGCCTCGCTACAGTGTGGCGACCGAGCCGGTGGCCCGGTTCCGCGCCGTGTCCACGCTGCCTCTGCCCGACCCCGAACCCTTCGATCGCGCCGCCGAGCTGGCGTTCCTCGCCGCCGTGCTGGGCGGTGATCGGGAGGCGCGCGTGAAGTTCGAGGAGCGCATGCACTGCGTGCCGCGGATCCTCCACGCCCTGAACCGGCGGCGCGGCCTGCAGCTGGCCGAGGAGGAGATCCTCGACCTGACGCACGACACGCTGCTGATCGCGCTGCGCAAGCTGCACGAATTCGAGGCGTGGTGCCCGCTCGAAGGCTGGATCTACCGCCTGTGCGAGTTCGAGTACCTGAACGCGGTCCGCCGCCGCTCCCGGCGCGCGCAGCTGCTGACGCCGCTCGGCGACGACGCGGTCGTCCCGGCGCCGGACGATGCGACGAGATCCAGCGCCCACGAGGAAGTGGTGCGGGGTCTCGACCGACTCGGCGGCGTCGAGGCGGAGCTGATCCGACTGAAGGACATCGAGGGACTGACGTTCCTCGAGATCGCCGCGCGCTGCGGCATGGCCGTCAACACCGCCAAGACGCGCTACTACCGTGGATTTTTGCGCTTCTGCGAACTCCTGCGGACGTTTCGCCGACGCGAGGACGGAGACGCATGACCTGCCGAGATCCGAGACACGAACGTCTGCTCGAGGCTCTGTGGACGAGCGACCAGCCGGCCCAGGATCCGGCGGCTCGCGAGCTCGAAGCCTGCCCGATCTGCCGCGTTCGCCTGCTCGAGATGCGAGCGGTCGCCGCCGACCTGTCGCGGCTGGGCGACGAACAACGCGCGGTGCTCGCGTCGGCGAGTCGGTTGCGCGGCGCTGCCGGCGAGGACCTGGTCGCTTCGCTGGTGCGCGCGAACCTGCCGGGCGGTGCGGCGCCGACTGCACCGTCACGGTCGGGTCCGACGTTGTCGGGGCCAGCTCGGCCGGGTCAGCCGCGGCCGGGGAGGCGCTGGTGGTTGCTGCCGGCGATCGCGCTGGCGGCCGTGGCGCTGCTGACGCTCCTGCTGTGGCGCTCGCCGCGCGAACGGCCTGCGCTCCCGGCGGACCGGACCCTGGGAACCCAGGCGGACAAGCCGTGGCCGTCGGGCGACGTCGGCGACGCGATCCTGACCAGACCCTTCACCTGGCCGGGTCGCCCGGGCGACAGCTACGTCGTCCACCTCTACGCTGACGGGAACCCGCTCGACGAGCAGAGTTTCCCTTGCGCGACCAACCAGTGGCAGCCGGAGCCATCCCTCGTGAAGACCATGCGAGACGAGTCCGTGCATTGGGTCTGGTACTACGAGACCCGTCCGGCCGCGCCGGCGGGGGGCGAACGCACGGTCAGCGAACCGGTCTCGTTCACGCTGTCGCGCTAGCGATCACCGTGCTGGCGTTGCCCGCGCAGCAGGCGCCGGACCCGGCGTTGGCCGCGCTCTCGCTCGACCAGCTTCGCAGCCGTGCGCTCGCAGCACCGGATTGGGTCGCGCAACGCGACATCGTCATTGCGCTGTCGAGTCGCGCGAACGTCGAGGCGATGCAGGTGGCCATCGATGCCTGTCTGCGCTTCGCCGCCGAACCGCATGGCGAGGTCGAAGCCTGTGGCTTCGCCGCGGCGGTGGCGCAGCAGTACGGTGCCATGGCCCTGGTCCGCGGCGATCGACCCCGCGACGTCATCGCCGTGCTTGAGCCGGTGTGGGACCTGCGCGACCGCTGCGGCCTGCGCATCTGTGACCTGGCGTTCACGCTCGCCGATGCCTACCGGCTCGCCGACGACCTCGCGGCCGCCGATGTGACGCTCGACTACTTCGCGCAGCTCGTCGGTTCGCCGCGCTGGCAGGGTTGGCAGGAAAGCGACAACGGTCGCGCGATGCTGGCGATCGCCGCGCTGAAGTTCGAGTGCGCGAAGGCGACGCTCGAGATGTTCCTCGGCAATCCGGATGCGGTCGTGGCGCGTCTGCGCCGCGCGCGCGAGCTGGTCGGCGCGCCGCCCGCATTCGCCGGCGCCGCCAAGGACGCCTTCGAGCGGATCTGGCGCGACGCGGTCCTGCGCTACCACCTGTGCCGCGTCGACTGTCACCTCGGTCTCGAGAACTTCGCCAAGGCGGTCGTCGAGGCGAGGGCCGCACGCGACTTCGCCGTGACCAACGGGTTCGATCCGGCGGCCTGCGACTTCTACCTGGCGATGGCGGAGTCGTGGGTCGGCGGTGCCGATGCCGAGCCACCGCCGTTCCTGGCGACGTTGCGCGACTGCGCCGGGCACGGTTCGGGTGCGATGGCGCGCTTCGCGCAGACCCGACTGATCGAACTCGCGGCCGAACGCGAGGGCATCGACGCGGCGAGTCAGGCGCTTGCGACGCTGCGCACCAACGGCACCGAGGACCCGAACGCGACGACGCTCGCGACCCGGATCCTGCTCGACGCAGCCGCACCCGAGGCGCGCACCCCGGCCGCCCTGCAGGCGCAGAAGGGCGCCCAGCTCGCCGCGCTCGACGAGGTGCTGACGGCGTGGGCCCGCACGCCGGTGCGGGCGGGCGGGGTCGGCTTCCTGCACTACTTCGAACGGCGCGAGGTGATCGGTCAGGCGATCGCCGTGACGCTGGCGGCGGCGCCGGACACGGCCGCGGGGCGCGCCGCGGCCGTCGCCGAGGCGTTCGAATGCGTACTGCGCGCCCAGGTGCACGGCTCGCTGGCGCGGGCCTTGGGCGCGAGCGTGCCGAGCCTGGCCGATCTGCAGGCGCAGCTCCTGCCCGACCAGGGCGTCGTCGTGTTCCTGCCGGTGCGACATGGCACGCACGTGTTCGTCGCCACGGCGCGGGCCCTGCACCACCATCTGCTCGCCGTCAGCGGCATGGGCATGCGTGCGACCGTGCAGACGTTCCTCGACGCGCTGCGCGAAGCGACCGAGGGCATCGACGGGTCGGCCGAAGCGGCGAAGGCTCTCGCTGCGCGGTTGCGACAGTGCGGTCAGACCCTCGCCGACCTGTTGGTGCCGCCTGCGCTGCGCGCCGACCTCGAGCCGCTGCACCAGCTCACGGTGGTCTGCGGCGAACTGCTGCACGGACCGATCGCCGGCGGCGCCGATGCCGGCTACCTCAACTACCTGCCGGTCGATTGCCTGCCGTGGGAGGACGACCGCCTGTGGGGGCAGCGGTTCGCGCTCGACCACGCCGCGTCGCTGCCGGCCTGGAGCGCGCTGCGCCGGCGCGATCTGCACTTCGACCAGACGTCGCGGCTGCGCCTCTATGGCTGTCTGGCGCCGCCCGGTGCGCAGCCCGTCCTCGCCCTTCCCGAGGCCGATCGACTGTCGGCTTGGCTGGACGATGTCGGCGTCGGGTTCGCGGATCGGCGGCAGTTCGTCGACATGGCGTGCACGCTGGCCAGCCTCGCGGCACCGCGCGCACACGGCACGATCGGCGTGTTCGTCGGCCACGGCGGCTACAACGCCGCGAACGAGCGCGGCAGCTTCCTGCAGTTCGTCGACGGCGAGCTCGACTGTGCCCGCGCCGAAGCGCGCGATCGGGCGGGTCTGCCGCTGGCCGACCTCGTCGTGCTCGCCGGCTGTCGGCTGGCCAAGGGCCCCGATCGCAGCGGCGACAGCCCGGCCAATCTCGGCGGCGCCTTCCTGCTCGGCGGCGCCACGGCGGTCGTCCAATCGCGGTTCGCGCTGCCGCTGCACCGGGTGCGCACGCTGCTGGTCGATCTGCTCGCCGCCCTGGCGCAGGGCGACTCGCCGGCGGAGTCGCTGCGCCGTGCGCGCGCCGCCGCCAACAGCGACAGCGATCCGCTCGACGTCTGGCGCACCGGCGTGCTGCAGGTGCAGGGCTGCGGGCAGGGCGCCGCGCGCGCTACTGGATCCAGATCGGCAGGCTCGACGTATAGGTGACGAGACCGATCACCTTGCGACCGTGCGGCTGACCCTCCTCGCGCCGCAGCTCGCGGTCGGGGCCGGTGCCGTACTGCGGGATGTACCAGCCGGTGTTCATGGTCATCGGCGGGTTGGCCGTCGCGTCGTAGTTCGGGTCGGCCGTGCCGGCGATCCGGAACGTCGGCCCCTTCTTCGCGCCGTACGAGAACTGCAGCGTGGCGAAGAACGCGTTCGGCCGCTCGATCAGGGAGTCGGCGATCGAGGTGCTGCAGGTGAAGTCGACGGTGTTCAAGGCCGTCGCGGTGACCGGGGTGGCGAAGGAGGTCGTGCCGAGCCCCGCGCTGTCGTGGGCCCAGTAGAGGGTCAGCTTCGCCGACGGAAACTCCGCTGCGAGACCGGGGCTGACGTCGAACTGCCAGTCGAGACGGTCGGGGTTGCCGAGGTACTGCCAGCACTTGTCGATGTTGCAGCCGTAGAGCGGCGGGGCGAGTTGCTGCAGCTGCGGCACCAGTCCGGTCTCGAGCACCAGGTAGGTCGCGCCGGACGCCGTGATCGGCACCAGCAGGTCGACGACGCCATCCAGGTCGTAGTCGCCGACGCTCGCGTTGCCCTGCGTGCCACCCTGGTTGCCGATGGTCATCAGCGGGATCTCGTCGGCATAGAAGTAGTGTGGGTTCTCGGTGCCGTTGGCGACGATGCGCAGCTTGTTGCCGCCGTTCTGCAGGGCGAGGTCGGTCGAGCCGTCGCCGTTGAAGTCGCCCGAGACGAGGCGGACGTTGGTGGAACCGAAGGTGTCGAACGACACGGCGGCGGGCACCTCCGCGACACCGTTGGCGAAGTACACCAGTTCCAGCGTTCCGGAGGCCGTGCGTTGCAGCACGGTCACGGCGCCCGACTGACCCGGCGCGGGCGTGGGTTCGACGGCGAGGGCCTCGATTCCCGCGGCGATCGGCATCGAGCCGAGGGTGTTGCCGATGGCGTCGTAGACCGTCAGCGAGGTCGCCGTCAGCACGGCGGTATCGAGCGCCCCGACGCCATCGTAATCGGTCAGGCAGAGATCGAGGATCGGCTCCGGCAGGGTGAGCGTCGGCCAATCGGCGAACGTCGACGAGGCGTTGTCGAAGCGCATGCGCAGCAGCGAGTAACTCGAACGCGACCGCGCCAGGATCTCCGTACCCGTCGTGTCGGCCGACGAGGACATCAGGTTGGCCCGCAACCAGCCGGTGTGCGGCAGTGGCGCGACGACCGTGTCGCCGTTCGCGTCCGATCCGACCAGGCGGAGTTCCGTGCCGCTCATCGCCGAGACCAGCAGTGTGTCGCGTCGGTCGTCGCCGGCATCCAGCACGATTCCGTCGACGGCCGTGAAGCCAAGGGCCAACGGCTCGATGGCGTGGGTGATGGCCGGGGCGTGCACCAGCCCGGCCTCGCCGAGGTGCAAGCCGATGGCCGCGACGAAGTCGAGGTTGTGCCAGACCATCGGCAGCAACTTGGTCGGCGCGCTGCCGACGGCCGCGGGCCACGGGATCATCTCTTCGCCGGGCAGCATGCTCGGGTGGATGATCTGGATCTGGCCGAGCGCGCAGGCGCTCAGCGTGAGGATGGAAGCAGTCGGTAGGAAGGCACGCATTCGGTTCCTCGGCGGAGGTTGGAGTGTCGCACGCTGGGGGAAGAACGGGAGGGGGGACTGGCGATGGAAAACGTGCGGGCTGTCGGCACTGGCCCGTCGGCAGGCTGGCGAAGGGTTTCAAAATTCTCGGCCTTTGCGGTGCGCCGTCGCCAACGAGCCTCGCAGCCTCGCTACGCTCCCTCGACCTGTCTCCAACCCATCCCTCCCCCACGAGGAACCCATGCTCAGCCCCCGCTCTCTCGGCGCCCTGCTCGGTTGCGCTGTATCCGCGGCCGTCTACGCCCAGGCACCCGCCCCGACTCCGCGGGCGGACGCGTCCCTGATCAAACTGCAATACGGGACCTTCGATCCGCTCGTCGCCGAACCCGAAGTGACGCCGATCCTGCGCAGCCTCAACGCGAGCGGCCTCTGGATCGTCCAGTTGCGCGGTGTGCCGACGCAGCTCGGCCGTGATGCGATCACCGCGGCCGGTGGTGAGATCCTCGGCAACCTGCCGGAGCGCGCCTTCATCGCCCGCATGTCGGTGGCCGCGGCCGAAGCCGTGCGCACTTCGTCGGCGGTTCGCTGGGTCGGCAGCTACCACCCGGCCTACCGGCTCGAGCCGGCGCTGTTGGACGCGCAGGCCTGGCTGCAGGCCGAACCCGTCCGCTACCACCTGGTCGTCGCCAACAAGCACACCGACAAGCCGGCGCTGATGGCGAAGGTCAAGGCGATCGGCGGCCGCGTCGACGACGAGCAGAAGGGCAGCCTGTTGCTCGACGTCACGCTGACCGGTCCGCAGCTGCTGGCCGTCGCGGGCTTCGACGAGGTCGTCTGGGTCGATCGCTGGACGCCGACCGGCGAGGACATGGACAACGCCCGCATCCAGGGCGGTGCGAACTACATCGAGACGCAGGGCGGCTTCACCGGCGCCGGCCTCAACGTCCACATCTACGAGGGCATCGAGGCGACGCACCAGGACTTCACCGGCGGTGCGACGAACGTCGACAGCGGTGGCGGCTCGGACACCCACGGCCATTGCACGGCCGGCTGCGTGTTCGGCAACGGCACCAGCAACCCCGCGGTGCGCGGCATGGCGCCCGACTGCAACAAGTTCTTCACCCAGTACAGCTCGGTCACGGCATCGCGGTGGCAGGTCGTCAGCGACCTGGTCAACATCCACCAGATCGTGCACACGACGGCGTCGTGGGGTGATGCGCAGACGACGGCGTACACGTCGGTCTCGGCCGACGCCGACGACATCTGCTTCGACCACGGCATCGCCTGGACGAACAGCCAGAGCAACACCGGCACGCAGGCGTCGCGGCCGCAGGCCTGGGCGAAGAACGTGTTCTCGATCGGCGCGGTCGAGCACTTCAACGACAGCAACCCCGCCAACGACTCGTGGGCGGCGGGCGGCGCGAGCATCGGCCCGGCAGCCGACGGTCGCATGAAGCCCGAGCTGTGCGCCTACTACGACGCGATCGGCACGTCGGACCTGACCGGCGCGGCCGGCTACTCGTCGGCCAACTGGTATGCGAGCTTCGGCGGCACCTCGGGCGCCACGCCGATCGTCGCCGGGCACAACGTGCTCGCGATCCAGATGTTCACGCAGGAGGTGACGTCGGGCGTCGGTCTGCTCGGCAACCCGATGCGCGTTCCGGGCGGCACGCGCTTCCAGAACCGGCCACACTTCCCGACCCTCAAAGCGCTCGAGATCGTCAGCGCGACGCAGTACACCTTCAACGCGGGCAGCACCGACAACCGGCGCGAACACCAGGGCTTCGGCTTCCCGAGCCTGCGCCGGATGTACGACTACCGGGCCAAGACGTACATCGTCGACGAGACCTCGGTGCTGACCGAAGGCAGCTACGACCGCCACAACATCACCGTCGCCGCCGGTGAGCCGGATCTGAAGATCTGCCTCAACTGGGCCGAGCCGGCCGCCGTGCCGAGCGCCGCGCAGACGCTGATCAACAACCTGTCGCTGATCGTGACCGCGCCGAACGGCACGATCTACTACGGCAACAACGGCATCACCAACGGCATGTGGTCGACGGCGGGCGGCAGCGAGGACACGATCAACTCGCTCGAATGCGTGTTCGTGCAGAACCCGCAGGCGGGTGTGTGGACCGTCGACGTCCTCGCGACGTCGATCGCCCAGGACAACCACGTCGAGACGCCGCAGGTCGACGCCGACTACGGTCTCGTGGTCTCCGGCGGCACCGGCCAGCAGGGCACCGGCGGCATCGCCGCTTCGGCTTCCCCGGTCGGCTCCGGCTGCGGCGGTTCGCCGGGCTGCGCCGAAGGCATCTACGAGTTCCCGTCGTTCAGCCTCGCCAACACGTCGTTCTCGCTGCTCTTCAGCGGCGGCAACTACCAGCTGACGCCGGGCGTCGGCACCTGGATCGCGCCGGCCGGCACGACGCTGGCCCTCGGCGACGACACGCAGGCCGCGCAGGCGCTGGCGTTCTCGCTGCCGTACCCGGGCGGCACGACCAACTCGCTGCTGCTGTGCAGCAACGGCTGGTTCACGACCGGTGCCTACACGGGCGGTGCGAACTACACGCCGGTGGTCGCGACCTTCCTGACCAACGCGATGTGGTGCGCGCTGTGGCGCGACCTCAACCCGGCGCTGGGTGGCAGCGTGACGTTCGACAGCACGGCGAGCCGCGCGGTGTTCACGTGGAACGCGGTGCCCAACTACGGTGCCGCGACGTCGCCGAACACCTTCCAGGTGCAGTTCTGGGCCAACGGGGACGTGCACTTCCTCTACCAGACCATCTCGGTGAGCGGCAACTACCTGGTCGGCTTCTCGAAGGCGAACGCGAGCGATCCGGGCAGCACCGTCATCGCCACCAGCCTCGGCGCCGGCCTCGGGGTCTGCGGCACGCCGGTGCCGCCGGTGCCGAACGTGACGCTGAGCTCCGCCGGTCTGCCGCACATCGGCTCGACGGTGAGCCTCGTGACGACCCACGCGCCGGCCGGCACGCTGCTCGGTCTGTCGATCCTGTCGACGACGCCGCTGACGCCGGGGCTCGATCTCGCGTTCCTCGGCATGCCGACCTGCACGCTCTACGAGTCGCTCGACGTGATGGACACGATCGCGATCGCCGGCGGCACCGGCTCGCGGCCGTTCAGCGTGCCGAACAACGTGGCGCTGATCGGCGTGGTCGTGATGAGCCAGACCGCGACGCTGACGCCGGGCGCCAACCCGTTCGGCTTCCTGACGTCGAACGGCCTGCGCCTGCAGATCGGCAGCTGACGCGGGTCGCGGTGCCGCGGCGCCGGGGCCTCGCTTGACGTGGTCCCGGCCCGCGGCTCTGCTCGGTCCGTGGTCGCCCCGGTCGTCACCTTTGCGATCCCGTGCCGCGACGCCGGGCCGTTCCTCGAGCCGCTGCTCGAGTCGCTGCTCGCGCAGACGCGCCAGGACTTCGCGCTGCTGCTGGTCGACGACGCGTCGCGCGACGGTTCGGTCGAACGCGCGCGACGCGTGGCCGGCGAACGGCTCGCCATCCACCGCAACGAGCCGGCGCGCGGCATCGGCGGCAACTGGAACCGCTGCGTCGAGCTGAGCGCGACGCCGTTCGTCTGCATCGCGCACCAGGACGACGTCTACGCGCCCGACTACCTGGCGCGCCTGGTCGCGGCGCTCGAGGCGCGGCCGGACGCCGGCATGGCCCACTGCCGGGCCGGCGCCATCGACGCGGCCGGCGCGCCGATCGCCTCGCCGGCCGAGCGGTTCAAGGAGCACTTCTGGAGCCACGCGCCGGGGCGCGATCGCGCGGCGCACTACCAGCGGTTGTGGCGCGGCAACTTCGTCTGCTGCCCGGCGGTGACGTACCGGCGTGAGGCCCTGGCCGCGGTCGGGCCGTTTGCAACCGATCTGCGCTTCGCGCTCGACTGGCAGTACTGGTTCCGCATGCTGCGCGCCGGCTGGGGCATCGTCGACGTGCCGGACCTGCTGCTGCACTATCGCCGCCACGACGACGCCGCGAGCCGCGGTGCGACCGCCGATCGCTCGCGGTTCGCCGAGGAACTCGCCGTGCTGGGCGAGGCCGCGGCGACGGGCGCGGCGGCCGGGCTGTTGCGGCCCGGTCGGCGGGCGAGCCCGGCGCTGCGCAACAACCTGTTGCACGAGGCGCTCGCCGACCTGCAACGCGGCGACCGCGCCGCGGTCGCCGACAAGCTCGCCTTCGTCCGCGATCGCGCGCCCGAACTGTGGCACGACGGCTACGTCCGCACGTTCCGCGCCCTGTGGCGGCTCGGCCCGCCCGGCCGCGCCGCGCTCGCGCTCGGTCGCCGCTGTGCGGTGCGTTTCGGCATCGGCGCCGACGGGGGGGCGTGATGGCGCGCATCGCGGTCGTCGTCCTCAACTGGAACGGTCTGGCGATGACGCGCGAATGCGTGCGTTCGCTGCTCGCGCAGACCCATCGCGACGTCGAGCTGCACGTCGTCGACAACGGCTCGGCGAACCAGGAGGCCGCGGCGCTGCGCGCGGAGTTCGGCGCGGCGATCCGGCTGCACGCGCTGCCGCAGAACCTCGGTTTCACCGGCGGCTGCAACGCCGCATTCGACGTCGTGCTCGCCGAGGGCGCGTGCGAGTTCGTCGCGCTGCTCAACAACGACGCGGTCGCCGACCCGCGCTGGCTCGAGGCGCTGCTCGCCGCCGCCGCGGAACCGCACGTCGGCATCGTCGCGAGCCGCATGCGCCTGTTCGCCGAGCCCGCGCTGCTCGACAACGCCGGCGTCTGGCTGCTCGGCAACGGCGAGGTGGTGCCGCGCGGGCGGCTGCAGCGGGCCGAGCGGTGGGGCGACGGCGGCGACCTGCTGGCCGCGTGCGGCGGGGCGATGCTGCTGCGCTGTGCGATGCTGCGCGCGATCGGCACGTTCCGCGGCGACTTCTTCGCCAACTTCGAGGACGTCGACCTGTCGCTGCGCGCGGTCGCCACCGGCTGGCGGATCCGCTACGCGCCGGGGGCCGAGGTCCGCCACCACCTCAACGCGACGATCCGGCGCGTCCGCGATGCCGCGTTCAACGTCCGCTCGGTGCGCAACGCCACCTGGGCGTGGCTCGTCAACCTGCCGTGGCCGGTCGTGCTGCTGAATGCGCCGTGGTTCGTGCTGTCGAACCTGGCAGTCGTGCTGCTGCTGCCGCTGGCCGGCCGCCGGGCGATCGCCGGGGCGGTCGTCCGCGGTCGCTGGCGGGCGCTGGGCGAGCTGCCGGCGATCCTCGCCGAACGTCGCCGCTTGCGGCCGCTGCGGCGGGCCGGCTGGTGGGGGATCTGGTGGCGGCAGCGCTGGTTCGTCGGCGAAAGCTGCCGCCTGCTGTGGCGGACGCTGCGCGGTCGGCGCGGCGGCGTGATGGCGGCCGATGCGCGCGTGGTCGCCGGCGAGTCGTAGCGAAAGCCGACAGTCGACGAATTCCTGGCGCGTTTCCCGTCGCCTCGCTCAAGCGGGACCGGATTCCGACCATCATCCGGGTGGCGCATCTCCGACCGGCATCGCGACAGGGAAGACCGCGGCAATGGACATCTTCAGCCTCATCGGCCTCGTGCTCGCTTTCACTGGCGTGCTCGGCGGCATGATCATGGAGGGCGGGCATCCCGCCGCCCTGCTGCAGGTCACGGCGTTCATGATCGTCATCGTCGGCTCGCTCGGCGCCACGCTGGTGGCGACGCTGCCGTCGGACGTGCCGTTCGCGATCAAGTCGCTGAAGCGGATCTTCCTGCCGGCGAAGTACGACTTCCACGGCCTGATGGAGAAGGTCATCGAGCTGGCGAACCTCGCGCGCCGCGAGGGCCTGCTCGCGCTGGAGACCTACGCCAACAGCGGCCAGGGCGATCCGTTCCTCGTCAAGTGCCTGACGCTCGCGATCGACGGCAGCTCCGCGGAGGCGATCCGCGAGACCGTCGAGGTCGACATGCACATCCAGGAAGAGGACGACAAGGCCGGCATGAAGTTCTGGGAGAGCTGGGGCGCGCTCGCGCCGACCGTCGGCGTGCTCGGCGCGGTGCTCGGCCTGATGCACGTGATGAGCGTGCTCGACCAGCCGAAGCTGATCGGCCCCGGCATCGCCGTCGCGTTCGTCGCGACGGTCTACGGCGTCGGTTTCGCGAACATCGTCTGCCTGCCGATGTCGTTCAAGCTGAAGCGCCACATCGAGCACGACCAGCTGCTGAAGAGCATGGTGCTGGAGGGCGTGGTCGGCATCCAGTCCGGCGTCGCGCCGGGCGCGTTGCGCAGCCGCCTCAAGGTCTACCTCGGCAGCCACGGCGGTGGCGGCGACAAGAAGCACTGATCGCGACGCATCCGAGGCGGGCCAATGGCGAAGAAGCACAAGCACGAAGAGCACGTCAACCACGAGCGCTGGCTCGTGTCCTTCGCGGACATGATGACGCTGCTGTTCGCGCTGTTCGTGGTGTTGTACGCGCTCGGGCAGGCGGACCTGACCAAGCTGAAGCAGCTCAAGGACTCGGTGCAGTTCGCCTTCCACATCGCCGGCGAGGGCAAGACCAAGGACGACGGCATCTTCGACAAGCAGCAGGGCGGTGGCGACGTCGCCGTCGCGGTGCCTCTGATCACCGCCCAGAGCGGCGAGATGCGCGAGTTCCTGAAGGAAGTGCTGCCCGAGTACGAGGAGGTCGCCGGCCGCTCGCTCGAGATCGTGCAGACCGACGACACGGTGTCGTTGACGGCGCCGCTCTCGGATTTCTTCGAGCCGATGCAGCCGTTCCCGATCAAGCGCGACGTGCAGGGCTGGTTCGACAAGACGCTGGTGTCCTCGCTGACGTTCACGTCCGACATCCGTGTGATCATCGAGATGCCCGACGTCACGATCGGTCAGAACCAGATGGGCCGCGCGGTGACCTCGGTCGACCTCTGCATCGAGCGCCTGAAGACGCTGCGCCGCGTCGTGCTGAAGAACCCGGAGATCCGCGACCACATGGTGTCGTGCGAATGGCGCGTGCTGAAGGAGGTGCCCGGCTCGCAGAGCGGCAAGGGCTGGGAGGACCAGGCGAAGGTGATCGTCGCCTTCTCGAACGCGCGGCCCGAAGGGCGATAGCGCGCGGCGGCCGGTCGGCTGTCGGTCGGCGGCCGGCTGGCGGTGGGCGGCCCGTCGGTCGGCGGCCCATTTGCCGGCGACCCGTCAGCCGTCCGTCAGCAGGCGCGCGAGGATCGTCTTCTGGATCATCGACGTGCCCTCGTAGATGCGCAGCGCCTGGATGTCGCGCCATAGCCGTTCGGCGGGGAACGCCGAGCTGTAGCCGCGCGCGCCGTGCAGCATCACGGCTTCTTCGGCCGCCTTCGCCGCCGCCTCGGTCGCCTGCAGCTTGGCCATCGCGACGTCGGCGTGCGTCTCGCTGCCGGCCTGCCGCCGCAGCGCGCAGCGGTGCACCAGGGCGCGGCTCGCGTGCAGCGACGTCAGCAGGTCGGCGAGTCGTTCCTGCACCATCTGGAACTGCGCCAGCGGTTGGCCGAACTGGCGTCGGCCGGTCGTGAACTCCGTCGCCGCTGCGAGCGCGGCGCGGTGGATGCCGACCGCGCCGGCCGCGACCGACAGCCGGCCCGCGGCGAGACCGCCCATCGCCACGCCGAAGCCCTTGCCGATCTGGCCGAGCAGTTCGTCGGCGCCGACGCGGAAGCCGTCGAACGTCAGCACCGCGTGGTCGCTGCCCCGGTGACCGAGCTCGACGCCGGCCATCGGCGTGCGCGTGAGGCCCGGGCGCTGCGTGTCGACCAGGAACGCCGTGATGCCCTGGCGACCCAGTTTCGGGTCGACCGTCGCGAACAGGATCATCACGTCGGCGATGCCGCCGTTGGTGATCCAGTGCTTCTGTCCGCTGACGAGCCAGCTGCCGTCGGCCTGCGGCTTCGCCTCGGTGCGCAGCGCGGCGACGTCGCTGCCGGCTTCCGGTTCGGTCAGCGCGAAGCAGCCGACGTCGGAGCCGTCGACCAGCGCCGGCAGCCAGTTGCGCCGCTGCGCCTCGGTGCCGAAGCGCGCCAGGCACTGCGCGACCAGCCCGGTCTGCACGGCGCAGAAGCCGCGCGCATTGCCGCAGACCGCCCCGAGTTCCTCGTGCGCGATCGCCAGCTGCAACGGCGTCCAGCCCTGGCCGCCGTGTTCGACCGGCAGCGGGCCGCCGAGCACGCCGGCGGCGGCCAGCTCCCGGACCATCGCCGGCCGGAACCGGCGTTCCTCGTCGATCGCGCGCGCGTGCGGCGCGAGCTTGTCGATCGCGAAGGCGCGGATCGAGCGCGCGAATTCGCGGTGAGCGGGGTCGAGATCGCTGTCCGGCAGCCACAGATCGGGATTCATCGGCAGGCTCCTCGGCGGTTCGCCCTCGGCCGGGCCCAAGGCGAGTCGGTTCGGCGCGGCGTGGTCAACGCCCCAGGAAGCGCGGCTCGCGCTTCTCCATCCAGGCGTTGTAGAACTCGCGGTGGTCGTGGGCGCGCAGCAGCAGCGCCTGCGCCTGCGCCTCCTGCTCGATCGCCGCGTCGAGGTCCATCGGCCACTCGTTCCAGACCATCTTCTTGGTCATCGCGAGCGCGAGACCGGGCCCGGCGGCCAGCCGGCGGGCGAGCGCGAGGGCCTCGCCGAGCACTTCGTCGACCGGCACCACGCGGTTGGCGAGTCCCGCGCGCAGCGCCTCCTCGGCCGTGACCTTGTCGCCGAGCATCAGCATCTCCATCGCGCGTCCGGTGCCGACCACCTTCGGCAGCAGCCACGCCGCGCCCATGTCCGCGCCGGTCAGGCCGACCTTGGTGAACAGGAACGCGAACTTCGCGGTCTCCGCCATCACGCGCAGGTCGCTGGCGAGCGCCAGCACGGCGCCGGCCCCGGCCGCGACGCCGTTGATCGCGGCGACGATCGGCTTCGACAGCCGCAGCATGTTGCGCACCACCGCGCCGGTCATCCGCGTGAAGGCGAGCGTGCCGTCCAGTTCGCTCTCGAGCAGCGGACCGATGATGTCCTCGACGCTGCCGCCGCTGCAGAAGCCGCGGCCGTGCCCGGTCAGCACGATGGCCTTGACCGATTCGTCGTCTTCGAGGTCGACGAACAGCCGCTCGAGCTGGCCGTAGATGTCGAACGTCAGCGAGTTCAGCGTCTCGGGGCGATCGAGCGTCAGCACGGCGACACCGTCGCTGCCGCGTTCGAACCGGAAATCGTATTGGCTCATGGGGAGTCCGCGGGGGTCAGTCGACGAACGCGGGAGGGTCGCGATCGAGATCGTAGACGCAACCCGCGGGATGGTCGCGGATCACTTCGGCCACTGCGGCGGCGACTTCGTCCGGGGTGTGCATGCGCCCGATCCGGTTCTGCGCCGCCATGCGGGCGAACGCCTCCGCGGCCGTGGTCCGGCCGCGCGCGGCCACCGCCGCGGCCGCGCCGCGCGTGATGTCGGAGTCGACGAAGCCGGGGCAGATCGCGTAGACCGCGATGCCGGCCGGGCGCAGTTCGGCGTGCAGCGCGCGCGACAGCCCGACCATGCCGTGCTTGGCAGCCGTGTAGGCAGCGGTGAACGGGAAGCCGCGCAGCCCGGCCGTGGAGGCCAGCTGCAGCAGGCAGCCGCCGCCGGCGCGCTTCATCGCCGGCACGCAGGCCCGCGCGAACGCCAGCGGCGCACCGACGTGCAGCGCGAAGGTCTCGCGCGCGGCCTCGGCGGTCGTGTTCTCGATCTTGTCGGCCGGCGCGGTGCCGGCGTTGTTGACGACCACCGTCGGCGCGCCGAACGCCCGTTCGGCGGCCGCCACCGCCGCTGCTGGCGCGGCCTCGTCGCGCAGGTCGGCGGCGAACGTCGCCACCGCGGCGCCGCCGCCGCGCTGCTCGGCCGCGAGCCGATCGAGCCGCTCGGCGTCGCGCGCGACCAGCAGCAGCCGGTGGCCGTCGGCGGCCAGGCGTTCGGCGATGGCGCGGCCGATGCCGCGGCTGCTCCCGGTGACGATCGTGACGGGTGGGACGGAGCCGGGCATCGCGGCATGCTCGCGCACGGCCCCATGCCAGCGCAACCTCGACGCGCAGGCGGGCTCAGGTTCGCGCCGCGTGCGCGCCGATAGCTGGGGTGAGGGAAGGGAAGCAGGGTGAGTCGAGTTAGCGGACGAACCCCAGGAAGGGCCCGGCGGGAACCGGGCCCTTCTTCTTTTCTGCTCGATTTCGCGACGCTCGGCTGCGGGTCGCAGCCGTGATCTGCCGATGACACCGGCGGTTCTGACCCCAGGTGCCCCATGCGGATCCCAGTCCTTCCCGCGGCGATCGTCACCTTCCTGGCCGTATCGGCCGCCCCCTGCCAGTCGTCGGTCGTGCCGGCCGCCTGCGCGACCCTGCCTGGCAATGCCGGCCTTTCCCTGCCGCTGCGCTGGTCGCAGGGGATCATGCAGGTGCGCATCGAAGCGTCGTTGCTGCCGCCCAACTTCGTCGGCCAGACCATCACCGGTCTGCACATGCGGCGCCCGACTTTCCTCGGCGAACCGGCCTACCCGACGGTGACCCGGACGATCACGGTCAGCGGTGGGTTCCAGCCGCTGACCGCGGCCAGCCTCACCGGCATCCTGGCCACGAACCGGCCCGCCAACATGCTGACGCTGTTCGGCCCCGCTCCGGTCGTGATCCCGGCGACGCCTGCGACCGGGCCGACGTCGGTCATCGGCGACGAGTTATTCCACATCCAGTTCACCACGCCGCTCCCGGTGACCGCCGGCAGCCTGTTCCTCGAGTTCGAGACCTCGGACCCGCCGTTCCAGGTGCTGGCGACGCACTGGGTCGACGCCGTCTGGTTCGACGACGGCCAACCGGTCGGCTACCAGGCGACCGTCGGCAACGGCAGCTGTTCGACGCTGGCGGCGCCGACGCAGCTGGTCTGGAACGATCCGACCACCGGACCGATCGTCTCCGGCACGGCCAAGATGCGCCTGAGCGGTGCGCCTGCCGGGGACCTCGTGTTCGCCTGGATCGGGCTCGACCCGCAGACCGCGGGTGGGGGCTTCCCCGGGTTCGGGTTCGGCCTGGGAGTGGTCGATCCCACGATGGCTGCCTGCCATCTCTGGGCGCCGCTCGACGCGACCTGGACCGGAAGCGCCGACTCGAACGGCAACTACACGGCCACCTTCCCCCTGACCGGTGGCGCGGTCATCGGCATGCGGCTCGGCGTGCAGATGGGGTGGCTTGACCTGACGCGTCCGACCCTGCCCTTCACGACCAGCAATGGCCTGCTGATGGTGCTCAACACGATCGGCGTCGGCACCGCGTGCGCGACCGCGTTCTTCCCGCCCGGGGCGACGCAGTCCCCCTGGTATCCGGACATCGGCCAGATGCCGGTCCTGACCCTCGACCACTGACCGCCGCCGGCCCGACCGCTCCGGGCGGTCGAAGCGTGTGCCTGGCGAGGGTTTGTGGCAGGTTCGGTTCGCTTCCTGCGCAGGCTTGCAACCGCGGGGGGTGGCGCTACTCTGTTCGGCCCTCCCAGTAGCGCCATGGCAAAGCCCAAGAAGAAGAAAGAGATCGTGTTCCTCGTCTGCGAGGAGTCCGGCGACCGCAACTACACGATCATGAAGAAGCCCGGCACGCCGAAGCTGGAGCTGTCCAAGTACTCCCCGCGCCTTCGTCGCCACACGAAGCACGTCGAGAAGAAGAAGTAGCGCGGACCGCCCGCGGTGAGGGCGGGCGCCGGCCAGCGCGCGCCAAACCAGCGCGTGCCAAACCGGTGCGCACCAATCAGCGCGCACCGATGCCGCCGGTGGAGCCGCCCGGCAGGCTCCGGGCGAGCAGGGTCTCCAGGCGCTGCCGGCTGGCCTCGTCGAGTGCCATGGTGCGCATCCGGTTGCCGATGCGATCGACGGCGTTGGTCTGACCCGCGGCCTCGAGGTTCTGCAGCGCGAACACCAGCGAGCCGAGCCGTCGCACATTGCCGGCGATCTGCGGATCGTCGAGCGCCATGCCGAACGCCCGCTCGGTCAGGTCGTGGTCCTGGCCGGTGCTGATGGCGAACACCGCTTGCAGGCGGACCTCGGGGGAGGGATCGCTCTGCAGAGCGAGCAATGGGATCGCCGTGCCGTGTTCGCCCGCGGTGACGGCGAAGCTGGTCACCAGATCCTGGCGCTGGTCGGGCTGCGTGTCGGCGGCGAGCAACTCGCGGTAGGCGTCGGCGACGGCGTCGGGATCGCGGTGGGCCAGCAGCAGGTAGGCGCTGCAGGGTCGCGGCAGCACGGCGCCGAGTTCGCGCAGCACGGCGAGTGCCTCGGTGGCCGGCAGGTCCTTCGCGGCGAGGTTCGCGACCTCGGTGGCCGCCGCATGGTCGTCGTGGTCGCGCAACCACGCGAGCAGCATCGGCCGGTAGCGCGCGTTGGTCAGCAGCTGTCGACACGCCACGGCGCGCTTGCTGGCGTCGGTATCGCCGAGCAGCAACAACGCGAGTTGGGTCAGCTCCTCGGAGGTGCGCTCCCCGGACGCCTTCAGGTTGGTCCAAAGCGTGCCCAGGAGTCCGGTGGCGAGATCGCGCGGGAAGTGCCCTTCGCCGGCGAGCCGTACCAGATCCAGGATCGTCGGTTCGTGCCGGGCGGCGAGGTAGGGGCGGTCGATCAGGGCCCCGGCGCCGTCGCGCGCGCACTCCTCCGCCAGCGGCAGGGTGTCGAGGGTCATCTGCACGAGGTCGCCGAGATCACCGAGCGGCGAGGCTGCGGTCGCCCCAGGCGTCGCGGTCGCGCCAGCCGCTGCGGTCGCCGCAGCCGCCTGGTAGGCGCGCCGCCGCTCCAGATCGATCCCGAGCAGCAGGCGGAGCACGTGGCGGCGTGCCTGTCGGTGTTCGTCCGCGCCCGGCTCGCCGGCCTGTTCGGCCATCATCGCGAGCGTCCGTTCGCCGGCATCGAGGTAGTGCGCCAGCAGCAGTTCGACGGTTTCCCGCGCCTGCTGGTCCGAAGCGGCGGCAGCCGCCGTGTCGTCGTCCTGGACGTGGCGCGCCGTGGCGATGCCGAGCGCGGTCAGCTCCTCGACCAGGACGACGAACGCGGGGACGTCGCGGTCGGCGCGTCTGGGCGCCGTCGACGGCACGTCCGCGGGCCGGCGCTCGATCGGGTCGGCGGTCGGCGCGGGTGCTGCGGCAGCCGCCGCGGCGACGGCCGCAGCCGCCGGCGCGTCGGGTTCGCCGGCGCGGTCCGGTCGGGTTGCCGTGGGCCACATGAGAGCGGCCGCGACCAGTGCGGCGAACGCACCGGTCGCGAGGAGCAGGGCCGTGCGGCGAGGGTGCCGGCGCGCGGGGCGCCGGCCGGAGTGGGTGGATGGTTGCATCGTGGCTTCTTCCGGAGCGCGCGACGCACCATGCGCCGCGGTCCTCCTCTCAGTTGCCTTGCGGGGGCTGGGAGGGTTCTGCGGGCACCGGTTTGGCCGGACAGCCGACGGTCAGCAACGACTGCACGGTGCCGGTGTTCTGGGTGCTGCGAACCAGGCACGAACTGCTGATGGGGATGATGATCAGGTACTTGCGGACGCAGTCGATCGTGATGTGCACGGTCGGATTGGTCTGCGTGACCACACACTGCGTGTCGAGTTCGCTGGGCGCCTCGATGTCGTGCTCGGGGACGATGCGCGCGAACACCGGGCAACCGTCGTCACCCGGATTCAGCACGAAGCCGCCCCAGCGGATCTCCAGGCCCGAGCATCGGACGCTCGGGCCATAGGTGATGCTCTCGTTGATGTGCGCCGCCTTGGTGCGCGGGCAGTTCTGGGCGAATGCGGCGGACGTGCACAGCAGCGCGGCGGTGGCCACGCTGGTGAATCGCTTGTTCATCGGACTTCTCCTTTCGTGCGGGGCGAAGGTCTGGCGGCGATGCGTGCCCCGCCGCGCGTCGCCGAGCGCTCAGTGCCCCGGGCGGCGCAGATGTCACCGCGTGCGCGAGCGATTTCTGCCGCGATCCGGTCGATCAGCGCGCCGCGCCCGTGCTTGCCAGCTCGCGCCACGCCGCGCGCACCCCGTCGTCGAACGGTTTCGCGACGTAGCCGAGTTCGGCCTCGGCCCTGGCGCTCGAGAACCACAGGTAGCGCGCGGCGAGCTGCAGGATCTCGCTGGTCACCGGTGGTTTGCTGCCGAGCAATCGCTCCTTGAGGCGCAAGGCCCCGGCCGCGAGGCGGACCGCGTGCGCCGGCGCGGTGTGGCGCGGCGGCAGGCCCTGCACGATGTCGGCGATGCGTTCGAGCAACGCGCGGCCGGTCAGGTTCTCGCCGCCGAGGATGTAGCGTTGGCCGGTCCGGCCGCGGTCGAGCGCCAGCAGGATCCCGTCGCAGACGTCGAGCACGTTCGCGACGTTGAGGCCGCCGGGCGGCGCCCAGCCGACGCGACCTTGCAGCACGGCGGTCAGCAGCGAATCGTCGCCCTTGCGTCGATCACCGGCGCCGTACATCGACGGCGGGTTGACGATCACCGCGTCGAGGCCGCGCGCGACCTCGGCGAGCACGCGTTGTTCGGCAGCGTGTTTGCTGTCGCAGTAGCCGATGCGCAGCCTGGCGAAGTTGAACGCGGCGTCCTCGTCGACGACCTCCGGTCGATCGCGGTAGGCGATCGCCGAGATCGTCGAACAGTGCAGCATGCGCCGCACGCCGGCCATGCGCGCGGCCGCGGCCAGGTGCGCGGTCGCCTTGGCGTTGGTCGCGAACATCGCCTCACGGTCCTCGGGGCGGAACGAGACGAGTGCCGCGAGGTGCACGACGACGTCGGCGCCGCGAACGCCGCGCTCGAGCGAGTCGACGTCGCCGAGTCGGCCTTCGACCACTTCGTAGCTGCCGACCTCGAGCCCGTGTAGCGTGCGACCGCGGCGCAGCAAAGCGCGCAGGGCGAAGCGCTCGGCGAGCTTCGGCGCGAGGTGGCGGCCGACGAAGCCGCTGCCGCCGGTCAGGAAACAGATCGGGCGCACGGCGTCAGGGTATGCCGGCGGGCGGCAGCTTTTCTGCCGGTGAAACGTGTTCCGCAAGCTATGCAGATGCAATGACTTGCAACTTCGCCGACGATTTGCAATGCGTCCAGGCCGACCGCTAGCGTCCCGCCGTGGTCGAGCCGGCCTCTCCCCGGCGCACCGCCGAGGTTTCGATGGAAATCAGTGTCGTGGTGCTGTTCGTGGTGGGCCTCGGCCTGCTGGTTCTCGGCGCGGATTGGCTCGTGCGCGGCGCGTCGCGGGTCGCCTCTGCAGCCGGTGTGTCGTCGCTGGTGATCGGCCTGACCGTCGTCGCGTTCGGCACCAGCGCCCCCGAGCTGGCGGTCAGCGTGCAGTCGTCGTGGCAGGGCCAGACCGACATGGCGATCGGCAACGTCGTCGGCAGCAACATCTTCAACGTGCTCTTCATC
>CAYMRG010000001.1:19841-53065 GCA_964392555.1 uncultured candidatus Brocadiaceae bacterium | reverse complement strand
CGCGCGGCGACAGGACCGAGGTCGGTCACGTGGCAGGGCTCACCGTGGCGCGCCGCGCCACGACGAGCCGCGTCGTGCCACCCAGCCGGAGCATACCGTCGGTGCGACCTCGTTCGAGCGTCGTCGCGAGCGCCCCTTCCCAGCTCCGCACCGCGTCGTCGGGCAATTCCTGCAGCAGAGTCTGCAGGCCGAGCGCGCGCACCCAGGCCAGCACCTCGGGCATCGTCGCGGCCTCGAACACGTCGACGTGCAGATCCTCGGTGTGCTCGATGGCGAGGTCGCAGGCGGCGAACTCGTGTGCGGTACGCTCCGGGTCGGCGAAGCGGAACGGTCCGGGTGCGTCGGGCACCCGTGGCGGCAGAGGTCGGTGCGAGGCGAGCAGCGTTCTCGGCAACGTGTGCCAGGCGACCTGCTCGGGCCGGGCCCACAGGGCCGCGACGAACCTGCCGTCGTCGGTCAGTGCGCGTGCGACATGCCGTAGCGCCGCCGTGGGCTCGGCCATGTACATGAGGCCCCAACGGCAGGTGACGGCGTCGAACGACCGCTCACGAACATCGTCGAGCGCCTCGGCGCGGGCGACGCGCAGCTGGAGATTGAGCACGTTCCGTTGCTCCGCGGCCTGCTGCGCGAGGCGCAACACGCCGGGGTCGGGGTCGACGCCGAGCACCGTGCCCCCGGGTGCCACGCGCTGGGCCGCGCGCCACGCCGGCTCGCCGCGGCCGGTGGCGAGGTCGAGTACGCGCATGCCCGGCCGCAGCCTCGCGAGGTCGAGCATCCGTTCGCTCAGCGGCGCCGAGAGCCGGGCCTCGATCGCGTCGTGGCGACTCCAGAACTCTTCGGGGGTGACCATCGCAACCCGCTCAGCGCCCGGCGCGCGGCCCGACCACGAACCGGCCGGCAGCCCCCGGCGAAATCGATCGGCGCGACATGGCGAACACTCTATCGCCGGCGGCGGGCGATGGGCCGAGCCGCATCCGCGCGACGACGCCCGCCGACGAGCACGGCGTCAACACCGAGAGGAATCGACGAGAACCGTTGCGCACCCGCACCCCGCCGGGCACACCACCAGCATGCACCTCGCGCTTCGTTCGTCGCCGCTCGCAGCGCTGCTCGCCGCCGTCGCCACGGCCCAACAGGCTCCTTCGGCCAAGGAAGTGGACCAGGCGGTGGGTGCGTTCTTCGCCGCCGACGACAAGACCGAAGCCGGTCACACAGCGCGGCTGGCGATCCTCGCGCGGCTCGCGGCGCTGCCGGCGCTCGACGGCAAGCAGCAGAAGGCGTGGCAGCAGAAGATCGCGAAGCTGTGGGCGAAGGGCCGGACGCTCACCAAGAGCGGCGACAACTGGTTCTGGCCCGCGGACGGCAAAGGTGGCGAGCAGCGCGGCCGCTACCTCGTCGGCGGCGAGACCAAGAAGCCGAAGGGCCTCGTGATCGCGATGCACGGCGGCGGCGTCGGGTTCGGCGATCCGGTCGGGCTCGCCGGTTCGTACGGCCCGGCCCTGCAGCAGCTCGGCTACCTGATGATCGCGCCCGGCGTGCTCGCGCAGACCGAGTGCGGCTGGACCGATTCGGGCACCGAGGAATTCGTGATCGACCTCGTCGACGCGGCACTGCGCACGTGGCAGATCGACCCGGACCACGTCTACCTCGCCGGCTTCTCGATGGGCGGCCACGGCGCCTGGGTGCTCGGCGCGCACCACGCCGATCGCACCGCGGCGCTGGCGGCGAGTTCGGGCGCGCCGACGCCGATCCGCAACGCGCCCGGTGGACCGATCGTCGATCTGCAGGACGGCGTCGTGCCGTCGCTGCGCAACGTCTTCGCCGCGATCTACCAGGGTGGCGCCGACCCGCAGGTGACGCCCGATGGCAACCGGTTCGCGGTGCAGCGGCTCGCCGAAGCGGCGCAGAAGTGGGGCGGCTACACGCACGACTACTGGGAGGTCGCCGGCAAGGGCCACGACGACCCGCCCGGCGGCCCGATCGCGCTGCTGCGGCGGATCGCGGGCAAGGCGCGCTCGGTGATACCGGAGCGAATCGTCTGGCAGCCGGCGCTGCCGTGGAAGCGCCAGTTCGCGTGGCTCTACTGGGACAAGCCGGTGCTCGGCGCGCTGGTCGTCGCCGACCTCGACCGGAAGGCCAACACGATCACCGTCACGTGCGACAAGCCGGCGAACGGGCTGCAGGTGCTGCTCGACGGTCGCGTGCTCGACCTCGGGCGCGAGGTCACCGTCACCGTGAACGGCGCGACCGTGTTCCGCGGTACGCCGACCGCCGACCTGGGCACGCTGCTGCTGACCAGCGACCACCCCGACCCCGGGCTGCAGTTCGCGGTGCGGGTTCCCGCGACATCGGGTGGCAACTGATCGATTTTTCAGCAGCGCGACTCAAGGGGCCTCCGGCAAACTGCCGATGCCATCGGCTGTTCCCCTTTCCTCGCGGAGGCCCTGATGTCCGTTCGCTACTCTCTCTGGCTGACCGCGCTGGTCGCCACGGCTTGTTCCAGCAAGGTTACCTCGACGATCGACTCCGACCTGCAGGCGCGGGTCGAGACGGTCACCACCTGCTTCCCCGACCTCTACCAGCGCCTCGACGCGCTGCTGGAGATCACCGATTCGTGGCGGCTCAACACGTCGACGACGCCGGCCGACCCGACCGGCCTGACGTGGGCGGAACAGAACAACGGTACGGTCGACGTCACCTACATCGTCTCCGGCGTCACGATCGCCATGACCGTCGGCTTCTACAGCCCGACCGGCACGCTGCAGGACTTCGACCTCAGCGCGGCGACGACGCTCGGCGAAGCGGTCGCGATCGCGGCCACCGAACTGCGCAACCTCTACGGCACGACCGGCCAGTTCCTGGTCGGTGACTGGACGCTTTCGGGTTCCGGCGTCACCGGCGCGGGCGCGTTCACCGGCATCCTCGGCGGCTCGGGCAGCCAGGACGAACTGCTCGAGCTGCGCACGACCACCGCGACGCCGGCGGGCGGCCCGCCGCCGAACGCGGACGCGACGATCAGCGAGACGTCGACGTCGTGCTCGCTGACGTTCAACACGCAGAGCCTGCAGCTCGACACGGATCCGGCGCAGAGCTACCCGATCGGCACCGTCGACATCACCGTCGTCGGCCAGCGGACGGTCTCGGGCAGCGTCACCTTCGACGGCACGTCCACCGCCGTGATCGCGATCGACGGCATCAACGGCACGTTCGCCTTCGACATCGTCGCGCGCAGCGTCGCATACCACCAATGAGGCCGGACTCCATGCGCACCACCTTCCTCCTCTCCGCCCTCGCGCTGATCGCGACTTCGGCGTGCTCGGTGCCGTCCGTCTCGGCGGCGGCCGGTTACGCGCGCATGTCGATCGACGGGCGCCTCGGCTACGTCAACGGCAGCTCGGCGACTTCGGTCGACCAGGACATCGAGAGCGCGTTCGGCCTCGGCGACAAGCAGGGTTCACCGTACGGCCGCGCGATGGTCGACTTCGGCGTGCCGGTGCTCGCCGTGTCCGGCTTCTCGTTCGCCGACTCCGGCGATGGCGTGCTCGAGGCGAACTTCGGCGACAGCCCGATCCTGATCGCGGGCACGCCGGTCCACAGCGAACTCGACATGTGGAACGCCAAGACGACGCTCGCCTTCGACATCGGGCTCGGCCCGGTGACGATCTCGCCGGGCGTCGGCGTCGACTACTTCAACCTCGACCTCACGGTCAACGATCTGATCGGCATCGCCAACGAGAACGTCCAGCTCAAGGGGCCGGTGCCGATCGGCTTCCTGCGCGGCCAGGTCGATCTCGGCATCGTCGCCGCGACCGCCGAGGTCGGTTACGTGGAGGCCGACGTCGAGGACGTCAAGGGCAAGTTCCTCGACATCGAGGCGCTGGTCACGGTGCGGCCGAAGCCCTGGCTCGACCTGTTCGTCGGCTATCGGTCGCTCGGTCTGAACCTCGACGGCGTCATCGACAGCGACACCTTCAACGCCGACATCACGATCAGCGGCTTCCTCGCCGGCGGCGGGTTCACGTTCTGATGCCGTCGGCTGCGTCGGCGGCCACGTAGACGTTCGCCAGCACGGTCGCACCGTCCTCGGTGTGTACCGGCACGAGGATGCGGACGTAGTCGGCGCCTTCGAACGCGTCGAGCCGCGGCCAATGCCGCGGCAGCTCGGCGCTGACCAGCAGCGCCACCGCGATCGGCGGCGCGCCCGGATCGAAGGTCAGGAACGGGTATTCGCGCTGCTCGACGCGGCCCGTCAGCCACGCCGGGCGCCACGCACCGCACAGGTCGGCGACTTCGCGGTGGTTCGCTTCGCCGGGCCGCAGCGTGCCGTAGGCCGCGAGGCGCCGGTCGCAGCCGGTCGCCGTCGCGAGTGCGCGTTCGAGGGCCGGGTCGGGCCGGCCGGCGCGCCGCGCGGCGTTGGCGCAGGCGAGGTCGTGGAGGGGTGCGGGCACGCTGCGATGGTCCGTGGGCGCCCCGCGCCTGTCCACCTTGACCCTTTCTTGACAGGGTCGGCGCGCGGCCACCTATCGTCGGTTCATCGCCACTCCGCCGCGCCAACCCGGCCGCATCACGGCGCTGCTGCTCCTGCTCGGGGCCGCGGTGGCGGTCGCGCTCACGCTGCAGCTCGCGCGGTCGCTGCGGCTCGAGGCGCAGGCGCGCGAACTCGAGCTCGAGCGGGCCACGGCGCTGGCCGAGCGGATCCTGCGCGAATCGGCCGGCTCGGCGCGCGCGTTCGCGACGCTGCCGGCCGAGCAGCGCGTCGGCTTCGGCCGCGACGGCGTGCTGGTCGACGACCAGATCGGCTGGCTCGACGAAGTGCCGGCGCGCGAGGACGAGGACCTGGTCGTGACCGATCGCCTCGACCGCGCCGCGCGCGCGGAGTTCGCCGATCGCGATGCGGGCGCCGCCGAACGCGAGTTCGCCACGCTGCTGGCCGCGAGCCTGCCGACGCGGCAGCGCATCGTGGTGCTCGCGGCGGCGGCGTGGCAGGCGCAGCGCGCCGGCGGTGTCGAGCGCTGCGCCACCCTGCGCGACGAGCTCGACTCGCTGCTCGCCGGGGTGACGACGCGCGAACTCGGCCATCGCCTGCTCGCCAACGCGGTCGCCGCCGCGGCGCGCCTGCCGCGCACCGCGCCGATGCCGGCGTCGCTGGCGACGCTGGTCGGCGCCCTGCCGGCATCGATCGCGGCCGGTCTGCCCGAGGGCGTGCCGGGGCGCGCGACGGCCAGCGCGATCGCCGAACGGCGCGCGCGCCTGCAGGCGATCGACGCGGCGCTGCGCGCGCGGCTCGCGACCGGCACGGAGCTGCGCGCGGCGGGCGACGGGCGCCTGCTGTGGGTGATGGTGCGCGACCCGGCGGAGGCCGGCCCCGCGGTCGGCGAGGCGGCGTTCGTCGATGCGCGCGGGTTCGTCGCGGCCGCACGCGCCGCGGGGCACGAGGGCGCGCTGCCGGAGTGGCCGTGGCTGGTCGAGCCTAGCTTTGCGGCCGCAGGCGAAGGCGATGCCGCGTTCGCCGACGTCCCGGGTCTGCGCGGCGTCGTCGCCGGCGAAGCGCTGGCGCTCGGCGATCGTCCATGGCTGCTGCCGGCGCTCACCGGTGCGCTGCTGCTCGCGTTCGCGGGTGCGCTGTGGCAGCACCTGCGCGCGATGCGCCGCGAGGCGGTCGCCGTGCGCACGCAGGCCGAGTTCCTGACCACGGTCACGCACGAACTCAAGACGCCGCTCGCTTCGATCCGCCTGCTCGGCGAGATGCTCGCCGAAGGCCGCGCCAAGGGCCGCGAAGGCGACTACTACCGCATGCTCGCCGGCGAGGCGGGGCGGCTGTCGATGTTGATCGAGAACGTGCTCGACCTCGGTCGCCTCGAGCGCGGCGAACGCGCCTACGACCTGCGCGCGGTCGACGTCGGCGAGGTGGTCGCCGAGACGCTGCGGCTGTTCGAGCCGGTCGCCGTGCAGGCCGGCGTGCGGGTCGTCTGGGACGACGCGTTCGGCGGGCCGGCGACGGCGCGGCTCGATCGCGGCGCGCTGGTGCAGGCGCTGGTGTCGGTGCTCGACAACGCGCGCAAGTACGGCAAGGCGCCGCTCGAGCTTGCGACGAAGCGCCGCGACGGCGACCTGCAGATCGCGATCGCCGACCACGGCCCCGGCGTGCCGGCCGACGAGCGCGAACGGATCTTCGCGCGGTTCGTGCGCGGCCGCGACCACGCCCACGGCGGCCAACCCGGCGTCGGCATCGGCCTCTACCTCGCGCGGACGATCGCCCGCCGCCTCGGCGGCGACCTCGTCTGCTGTGCACGCGCCGACGGGGCCGCGGGCGCATGCTTCACGTTCACTTTCCCGATCGCCGCGGAGACCGCGTCATGACCTTCCGCCTGCTGCTCGTCGAAGACGACCCGACCCTGCGCACGGCCCTGCGCGACGCATTCACCGGCGAGGGCTACGAGTGTCTGGCCGCCGCCGACGGCCACGAGGCGCGCGCCGTGCTGCGCGAGCAGCGCTTCGACCTCGTCGTGCTCGACGTCATGCTGCCCGGACCGAGCGGGCTCGAGCTGCTGCGCGAGCTGCGCGCGCGCGACGGCGATACGCCGGTGCTGCTGCTGACCGCGCGCGGCGAGGAGAGCGACAAGGTGCTCGGCCTCGAGCTCGGCGCCGACGACTACGTCAGCAAGCCGTTCTCGCTGCGCGAGCTGCTGGCGCGGACGAAGGCGATGCTGCGCCGCCGCGAACGGACGAATGCGGCGTTCGTCCAGCAGTTTGCGCTCGGCGCGGCGCAGGTCGACCTCGCTGCGTTCACGGTCGTCCGCGGTGGTCTGACGCACACGCTGTCACCGAAGGAGGCCGGCATGCTGCAACTGCTGCGGCGGCACGCGGGCCGTGCCGTGTCGCGCGCGCAGTTCCTGCGCGAGGTGTGGGGCGGCGACCAGTTCGTCGGCGACCGCACGATCGACACGCACATGCTCAACCTGCGGCAGAAGGTCGAGGACGACGCGCGCCAGCCGCAGCACCTGCTGACGGTGCACGGCGTCGGCTACCGGCTCGTCGAGCGTGCGGAGGCGTGAATGGCCTGCGCGCGGCCAGCCTCAGCGGTCCTGCGGCTTCGCCAGCTTGCGCTCCAGCTCGGCGATGCGGCGTTCGAGCGCTTCGACGCGGTCGGCGAGCGACGGCGGCAACTGGTCGGCCGGCGGCGCGACGTCGCAGGCCTGGATCAGGCGCAGGGCCGCGGCGACCTGGTCCTGCATGCCGCTCAGCAGCAGGGAGGTGTTGCTGCCGACATTGCCGAGCGTCAGCGAGCCGCCGCTCGGCCCGCCGGTGCTGGCGAAGAACGGACGCAGCGCGTTCGTGGCGATCGGGGCGTTGATGTGCTGCAGCGGCACGACCGTGGTCACCATGACCTTGAGGTTGGGCCGTGCGAGGATGTCGGCGACGGTAGTCGCCTTGGCTCGCGCGCTGATGTCGCGTTGGCGCGGTCCCATCAGCGAGATGACCTCGTAGAGGTTCTTGCCCTCGTCGAGCGGCACGAGCGCGAGGCCACTGCGATAGAGCAGGCTCGTCACGAGCTCCAGGCAGCCGTCGTGATCGACCGAGATCTGGTTCTGCAGCTGCACGGACGACTGGCCGCCGCTGGAGGCGAGCTCCTGTTCCTGCGCGAGGATGTTCCAGCCGAGGAAGCGCGCGCTGCGGTCGATCAGGTCGGTCAGCTTGATCGTGCCCGGTTCGAGCACGAGCTGCTGTTCCTGCACCTGGGCGGCCGCATGCCGCGAGCCCGCGGGGCGCGATTGCTGGCCCTCTTGGGCGGTGGCGAATGGCAGGAACGTCAGCAGCGACAACAGGGCGAACGTGGACTTCATCGTGGTCTCCTTGGGGCCCCTCGGACGCCGCCCGCGCGGGCTTCTTCCCGCCGTTCGTGGCCGGAACGGCCCGGCTTGACCCTTCCTTGACACCGAACTGACCTGCGCCGGACCGGCCGATGCCGGGTCGGGCCTCTCATGAACATCATGAAAGCAACCGCCATCGTGTGGACGTTCGCCGCGGTTCTCGCGGCCCAGGAGGCTCCCCGGAGCGAATCGACGCTCGCCCAGGCGATCGCAGTCGAGGAGCAGGAACACGACCTCGCCCGCGCCGAACGGCTCTACCGCGAGCTGCTGGCCGGGGCGAAGCTCGCTGCCGCCGACCGCGCGGCGACCAACCTGCGGCTCGGTGCGCTGCTGCAGAAGCTGGGCCGCGTCGACGAGGCGAAGGCGTTCCTCGCCGCGGGGGGCAAGGGGCAGGTCGCGACGCTGGACGACGTCACCGAGCAGGTCGCGCAGGATGCGGCGCGCGTCGCGGAGCTGCGCAAGCAGGCCGAGGCGCTGGTCAAGAAGAGCCAGAACGGCCAGGTCGACATCGAGAAGCTGTTGTGGATCGGCGAACCCGCGGTGCCGGTCGTGATCGCGGCGATCGAGGAGCAGGCGCGCAACAACGTCATGCCGCAGGTCAGCGGGCGGTTGGCTGCGGTGTTGTTCGCGATCGGCGGCGAGGAGGCCGAGAAGTTCCTGCTGCGCGCGGCGCAGTCGCCAGAGCTGAACCCATACGTGGTCCTCGGCATCCCTGCGATTCGTCACGCGGCGATGTGGAAGGTGGCCGAGGCGTACCTGCTGCCCACACCGTTCGATACCCTGCGCGGCATCCTGGAGGTGAATGAGATCGCCAAGCGGTTCGACCCGAATGCGGTCGTCGACGCATGCGCCGAAGGCGACAACGAGCGAAAGGCCTGGTTGCTGAGCCATGCGGGTTCTCTCGATCAGGATCGGCTGCGCCCCGAACAACGCGAGCGATTCGTCGAGATCGCGCGCGATGCGCTGAGGTGCACGGATCCGCAGATCGGTCTCGCAGCGAGAGAGTCCCTGCAGAGTCCGCTCCTGCAGAGCACTCGGAGCGGCGTCGCGCTGATTCTGGACGAATTGACTCGCACGCGCGGCGAGTTGCGGTTCGACCTCAAATTCTGGAGCAAGGTCGACGCGACGGACTGGCGAGCCCTGTTGCCGAATATCGACGCCTGCGCCGAGGCGCTTCCCCGTGAGGGCGTCGACCTGGCGCGAAACTGGATCACCGTCGCGATGGATCACAGCGGCATTGGGCCGGAGCAGGTCGAGCGACTGGTGCACTGGTTCGAACTCGGGTGCACGCCCGTTGGCGTTTTGCCGACCTGCCTGACGACCGACAACGCCGAGGCCGTGTTCGCCGTCTTTCCACGACTCCCCGAACGCTCCGCGGCGAGGGATCAATTCCTCGGTGCCATTGCCAAGATCGAGCTGCCGCCGAGCCTCTGGCCGGTGTTGCGCGATGCGGCTGCGGCGGTCAAGGACCCGCAGATTGCGCTCGATCGGTTCGGCAAGCCGATCGCGAACACCGGCAACCCTGCCGCGGCCGAGTGGCTGCTGGCGCGCTGGTCGGAGAGTCCGCACCGCTCGGACGTGCAGACCAACGCGATCCTCCTGCTGTTGGACTTGTTCACGCGCACGCAGGACGAACCGGTGCGCGCGGCGCTGCGTGCCATCATCGCCAACGAGCCGGCCAACTCACAGCTCTACGCCCGGATCACGACCGCGCTGGTGCGCGCCACGGATGAACCCGTGCTGGCCTTGCTGGCGAAGAAGCCATGCACGGCGGCGCTGCGGCTGCTGCTCGAGACGCACGATCCGGTGGAGCACCACTACAGCGAGGCGCAGCTCGAGGCGTTCGTCGCAGCGGCGCATACGAGCGATTCGTCCTGGAACCCTGCCGGATTCACCAGTGATCTGATCGGCGACCGGCTGCTGCAGGTCCTTGCGACGAGCGTTTCCTACCACTTCGGTGAAAACGGTGACCGCCGGTGGTCGACCGTCGCCATCCGGCGACTGAACCGGGCCAACGGCGAAGGCCCCTTCGCTGCCTGGCTGCTCGCCCGCCTCGACGCCGGTCGCGCGCAGTTCGACGACATCTACGGGCTCAACGACGAGGCGTTCGCCGCCATCCGACCGCAGTTCGAACAGCGGCTGGCGAGCGACGACCCGGGCATCGTGACATTCGTTGCCGAACAGCTGCTGCGGCGTGAGATCGCGGTCGACGCGGACGCGCTTCTGCGTCGAGCCAACGCGGACATCGACGAGTGGGTCGTCGAGCAGGCGGTCGAAGGCAGGCTCCTGCCCGCCGCCGATCTCCTGCGTCCGCTGCTGAAGGCCAAGTCATCGAGTACACGTGCCGCCGCCGCGAAGTACCTCGGCGGCAAGGTCGACAAGGAAGCCGTCCCCGGCTTGCTCGAACTGCTGCGCGATCCCGAGGAGAACGTGCGCACCGCCGCGACCGAAGCGCTGACGCGCATCCGCTTCTTCCACGAGCAGCAGGCGCACTGGGATCGCGTGCTGAAGGGCCTCGACGCGAGCCCCGCGTCGGCCGCCGAAAAGCTGCTGCTGCAGGCGAAGCCCGGCGCGCCGAAGCCGCAGCGCCTTCTGGCGATCGCGTCGCTGGGGCTGCTCGGCGTGCCCGAAGCGCTGCCGTTCCTGATCGAGTGGACGAGCGACGGTGACGCCGAGGTCGCGCAGAAGGCGCGCGAGGCGATCCAGCAGATCCACCTCAACCCGCGCCGCTGAACGGCGCGGTCACTTCGCCGCGCGGCGGTAGTCGGTCGTCAGGACCAGCGGCCGCTTGCCGTCGCCGAACACCATGCGCACCTGGCGCGTGTCCTTGTCCGCGT
This sequence comes from uncultured candidatus Brocadiaceae bacterium, assembly GCA_964392555.1. Classification (GTDB taxonomy): domain Bacteria; phylum Planctomycetota; class UBA1135; order UBA1135; family UBA2386; genus CAYMRG01. Next base: position 42,357 of record CAYMRG010000001.1, on the reverse strand, counting down.
GCGTCGCCGTGACGGCGACCGCGGACTGCTGGCCGCGCGGGTCGAAGGTCGTGCCGAGCATCGTCAGCGTCTGCTGCTGCTCGTCGAAGGCACCCTCGGTGCGCAGGAACGCGCCGTCGGTCGAGTCGATCCAGATGGCGTTGATGCGTCCGCTCACGCCGTCGATGCCGGTCAGCACGTGGGCCTCGTAGGGCGTGCCCATCAGCGAGCCGGTGTGGTCGGACCACGTCCAATGACCGCCGCAGACCGGCACGACGACGTCGCGACACTTCGCCTTCGTCGGCCGTCCGCCCATCCGCAGCTCGACCTCGCCGTCCCAGATGCCGCAGTCGGCGAGCAGCGCGGCGAGCGCGGGCGAGGGAGCGGCGCCCTTTGCGGCGACCGGCGCAGCCGCAGCCAGAGCCTCGGTCGGAACAGGCGGCGGCGCGTCCTTCAGCCGCGTGCGCACGCTGTGCAGGAACTGCACCTCCTTGCCGTCCGGGCCGACGCCGTAGCAGGTTTCCTCGGCGCGGTCGCCGTCCAGCACGAACACGCTGCGCATCGCGCCGCGCGACGTCTTGCCGTGGAAGTTCCACGTCTTCGCCGTCGCGTCGTAGTCCGCCTCGATGCAGCACAGCTCGGTGTCCATCTCGGACACGGCGATGCACTGGTAGGTCTTCGCCCGCGGGTCGTAGCCGAGCAGCCACACGCCGTGCGAGCTCTCGCCGCGCCAGGTGGCGTCCTCGATGACCTTCAGCCAAAGCCCGCCGCAGACCAGCTCGGCGTGCGCGGTGGCGAGCCACTGCGTCGGCTTCTCCATGCCCGGCACGCCCGGCATCGCCGCCATCGACCCTTCGACGCGCCAGGTGCCGACGAACGCCGCCAGCCGTTCGTGTTCGGCGGTCTTCGGACTGGGTGTCGCGCCAGCAGGTGTGTCCTGGGCGGCGAGGACGACGGCGAACGGCAGAACGGCCAGCAGGGGGTAGCGGTGGTTCATGGGAAGGCTCGCGGAACGGCGGCGCGGAGGCTGCGCGTGGCGTCGAGGGTAGACGATCACAGCCCGGGAATGTCCCGCAGGCGGTGGATCGGGATCGCTTCGATGCCGGGCGTCAGCTTGTAGCGGTCCTTGCCGGCGTGGATCACCCAGAGCTTCTGCAGCTTCAGGTCGCGCAACGCCGTGTGCATCGACGCGGTGGCGTCCGGGGCCGAGCCGAGCTTGAACTCGAAGCCGAGGCGTCGGCGACCGCGCACCACCAGGAGATCGAGCTCGGCGCCCGAGTGCGTGGCCCAGAAGTGGCATTCGTGCGGCCTTGCGCCCAGGTGCTCGACGACGGCCTGGATGCCGAGTCCCTCGAACGAGGCGCCCGCCTTGCTGTGGCCGCGCAGGTCGCGAACGGTGGCGATGCCGAGCAGCGTGTGCAGCAGCCCCGTGTCGGCCAGGTAGGCCTTGGGCGACTTCACCTGGCGCTTCTGCAGGTTCTCGTGGAAGGGGGGCAGTACGCGCACGACGAGCGTCGAGGCCAGCAGGTCGAGGTAGTGACGCGTGGTGTGGTTGCTGACCGACAGCGAGCGTGCGAAATCCGACGCGTTCCAGATCTGGCCATGCGCATGCGCCAACATGCTCCAGAAGCGGCGCAGCGTCGCGGCCGGCGTGCGAAAGCCGAGCTGGGGCAGATCGCGTTCGAGGAAGGTCGTCACGAACTCTTCGCGCCAGGTGAAGCTGGCGGCGTCGGAGCGGGCCAGGAACGAGCGGGGAAAGCCGCCGCGCAGCCACAGGCGATCGAACTGCGCCGGCGGGACCTCGACCGGCAGGAAGCCCGTCAGGTGCAGGTAGGCGATGCGACCGGCGAGGGTCTCCGAACTCTGGCGCAGCAATTCGGCGGAAGCGCTGCCGAGCACGAGGAAGCGGGCAGGACGACGTGGCCGGTCGGCGAGCACGCGCAAGGTCGAGAACACGTCGGGCAGGCGCTGCACCTCGTCGAGGATCACCAGGCCCCGCAGGTCTTCGAGCGCGAGCATCGGGTCCTGCAGCGCGCGCAGGTCGGCGGCGCGCTGGAGGTCGAAGGTGTGGACCGCCCCGGCGACGGTGTCCGCATACTGGCGGGAGAGCGTCGTCTTGCCGACCTGGCGTGGGCCCAGGATCGCCACCACCGGGAACCTCGCCGGCGTAATGCAGCACATAGCCGTCGTGCGCCGCCAGATCGGCGAGTCGTGCGAGGTGGACCGGCCGGTTCATGGTGTGAAATATGGAAGGTAGAGTTCCAAATTGCAATCTTTGCCCGGGACTTGGGGCCTGCTCCTCCCCGTGTTGTTCTCGCCGCCCTGCCGCTGCCGATACACGACCACGGTCCGCCCATGAACCACCTTCCCCAGCCAGGATCCGGCCGCTGGTTGCCGGCCGCCCTGATCGCCGTCACCGCCCTTGCCACGGCGCTGCCCGCGCAGGAATCCCTCGCGACGCACTTCCACGACTGCAAGGCGTGGCGCGGCACGCTGGTCGCGAGCGCCACGGTCGACCCGGCGGCGTGGGCGCAGCTGCAGGCGACCATGGGGGCGGGCAAGGTGCAGCTCGGCATCGACTACACGATCTACAGCGAGGTCGAGTTCGAGCTGACCGACCTGACGACCGAGCCGTGGGTGTGGACCGGCAAGGTGACGCGTTCGCGCTACGAGAGCGGCTACCGCTCGACGGCGAAGCACGACGGCGGCGACCAGGAGTCGGCGTTCGAAGCCAACGGCGCGCTCGCGTTCGACGCGGACCACGAGGTGCGGCTCGAGTTCCACCACGACGACACGTGGTCGGTGAACCTGCCATCGGGCAAGGTGCCGACGCAGTTGCGCGAGCGCGTGACGTTCCGCGAAGGGCAGACCTTCCGCAACCAGCAGGACGGCGTCTGCTACGGCATGGGGGGCACGCAGCACCATCGCTTCCCGACGGGCGGTGCGGTGCTGTTCGCGTCGGACTCGACGAAGACCCGTTTCCGCGGCATCGACGGTCAGTACGGCATGACGCCGCCGGTCGTCTGGCAGTACGCGGTGTACCTCGAGCCGCTGGCGTTCGACGAACTGCGGCTCGAGATCGACGAGCCCAAGGGCTACGCGACATGGCTGCCGGAGACGACGCCCGAATGCGGGCCAGGGCGCCCGCTCGCGGTGACCGCGCGGCTGGTGACCGCGGACGGCAACACACCGAAGGTCTCGGTGACGAGTTTCGAGTGGGAGCTGATCAAGACCTCGCGCGAGCCGGGCGTGGCGCTCAACTGGCCGTGCGAGGCGAACGACCAGCGCTGCGACCTCGACCTCGACGCCGACGGCGGCTTCTTCCAGCGCGAAGACGAGAACCAGCGGCTGGTGCGCGCGGTGCAGGCCGGCCACCAGGACACGGTCAAGGTCGTGCCGTTCGACTGGGGCGGCTGGACGACGTTGCGCGTCACCGCGGTCACCGGCGACGGGCGACGCGTGCTCGGCCGGCTGCGCGGCGCCGAGGACAGCGGCCTGCGGATCCCCAAGCGCGCGCCGGACAGCAAGATCGCCGACGTCTTCCGCGAACGGACCGGCTGCGGCGCCGACGCGCTCGACGAGGACGCGCGACCCGTCGGCGACGGCAACCTCGGCGACGGCTTCGCCAACTACGAGGAGTATCGCGGCTTCGTGATGAACGGCGGCCACATCCGCACCTCGCCGAAGCAGAAGGACCTGTTCGTGCGCAACCGCGTCGGTCGGCGCCTGTTGCCGGGGATCTTCCTGTTCGCCGACGTGACCGGGATCCGCGTCCGGTACGAGCTGCGCGAGGGCGAGATGCCGACGTCGCGCGTCATGAACGCCAACCGCTCGTCGCGCGCGCCGCGCAGCAGCGACCAGCCGCAGCACGGTCTCTACCTCGAACTCGTCGAAGGCGGCGATGCGTCGGTGGCGATGACGCAGCGCGAGACGCTGGTCGGCATCCGGCCCAAGGACATCGACCGCATCGTCATCAACGCCGACCTGCTGGCGCCCGACCGCGCGGAGGAGCTGCGTTCGACGGTGGCGCACGAAATGGCTCACTCGGTCGGCGTGCCGCACCACGGCGAAGGCGACGACTACGTCGTCTGGCTGCGCAAGCAGCGCATCGTCGACGGCAAGCCGGAGCAGTGGTTCGAAGAGCGACCCGCACGCAGCCACGGCGGGCAGTTCGAGTTCCCGTCGACGCCGGGTCCGCACATCCGCATCTTCGCCGCCGACGGGCGCGAGGTCCTGCCGGCGAACGCCGAGTTCCTGACGCAGCCGAGGGTGCTGTTCCTCGGCCATCAGGGCGGCCAGCACTCGGGCGACGTCGGTTGCTTCATGCGCTACGTCGCGGCCGAGGCGTTCGTCGTCGCGGGGCAGCCCGATTGCCGGCAGGTGTCGCCGGGTGAGCCGAGTGGCCTGGGAATCTGCGATGCGGCGACGGGCACGGAGTTCAACGCGCCGACCTTGCCGAAACCGCGCTACGGCGATGCCACGTGCGGGCGCTGTCGGCAGCAACTGTGTGTGCGCGACGACGCGCCGGTGAGGGAGCGATGAGCAGGAAGCGTGGCCAACGGCGGATCGCTGCGGCGGTCGTCTTGCTGTTCGCGGTGGGGTGTGGCGGCGAGCCGGTGGCACCTGCGGCGACCGGGACGGCGACGCCACAGCCGTCACCGTCCTTGCCGACGCAGGCACCGACACCATCGCCCGAGCCGGTGTCCGAAGCGTGGCGCGACGCCGAGCCGGAGCGGCCGGCGTTGTTGCTCGCGGTCGAGGGCGCCGACGAAGAAGGGGTCGTGTTCCGCGGCTGGCCGTGGCGCGTGCAGGCGATCGTGCTCCGGGGCGCGGCGCCCACGGAAGTGCACTGCGAGGGCATTCCGTCACTGGTTGCAGCAGACGGTGCGTGGTACGTCCCGCCCTCGGCGAGTGCGTCCGTGAACGCACCGAACGTGCGTTTCGTCGCTGGCGACGAACAGGTCGAAGTGCGCGTCGTCGATGCCCCGCGCACACCGACGGCGCGGCAGGTCGAAGCGAAGCAGCGACTGGTCACGGCGCTCGCGCTGGCGCAGAACGACGCCGCCGCCGCGCGCGCTGCGGTCGATGCGTGGCTCGCCGAAGCGCCACACTCGGTCGCGGGGCTCGCGGCCCGCGGCGACGTGCTGCTGGCGGGTGGCGACAGCACCGGCGCGATGGCCGCATTCGCCGACGCGCTCGCCAACGTGCCGCCGGGGGCCTTGCCGCCGGCAAGCCTGCACCGTCGGCTCGGCTCTGTGTGGCGCGACCTGACGGCGAAGGCGGCCGGCGGGGAAGGTGCTGTGACGGCGCCGCAGCCCGCCGAGCCCGCGTCGCGCGCTACCGCACCCGCTGCATCCGCGCCCGAAGGCGCCGCACCCGGCACGATCGTCGCCGCTGCGTCGCTGGACGACGCCGCGGTCCTGGCCGCGCCGCACGCGCAGTGGGCGAGCGAGGCGAGCGCCGGATCGCAGTACAGCGCCTCGGACTACGCTGCGGCCCGTGCGGTCGGTGCGCCGGACGTGCCGGCCGTCGGCGGCAGTCCGCTCGCCTGGTGTCCAGCCAGCCAGAACGCCGGCACGACGTGGCTGGAGCTGACGTTCGCGACGCCGGTCTCGGCGACTGGCGTGCGTGTGCGCCAGAACGACGCGCCCGGCGGGATCACGCAGGTCGAGGCGATCGCCGACGACGGCAGCGTGCACCTCTGGTGGCGCGGCACCGATCCGCTGGTGCCGCCGGCGATCCGCGCGATCGTCTGGTTCGGCGTCGACGTGCCGGCGACGGCCTACCGGGTCGCCAGGATCCGGCTGACGTTCGATCTCGCGATGGTTCCCGGCTGGCACCAGGTCGACGCGGTGCAGTTGCTCGGCGTGCGCTGAGCCGCGCTCACTGCTGGATCGTCATCGCCTGCTCGAGCTCCTTCTTGCCGGGCTCGACGACGAACTCGACCTCGCTGCTCTTCGCCCGCCGCATCAGGTCGAACGGCGCTTCCTTGCCGGTGACCTTGCCGGTGCTCGACATGCGGTATTTGCCGGGCGGGATGCGCACCGCGAACGTGAAGCGCCCCTGGGCGTCCGTTCGCGCGATCCAGGTCGGCGGGAAGCTGATGGGGCCTGTCACGGTCGGTTCGCCGGCGAGCATCAGCGTGACGTCGACATCGGCCACGGGGCCGTCGCCATCTCGCAGGGTGCCCGAGATGCGGGTGCCGTCGGCTAGCGCGACGTCGAGCTTCGCCGGGTCGGCAGGGATCGCGAGGTCCTTGCGTTCGAAGCGGCAGAAGTCGGGATGGTCGACGACGAGGCCGTAGCTGCCCTTGCTCAGGCGGCGCAGGCGGTAGCGCCCCTCGGCGTCGGTGCGCGCGCTGGTCTGGGTCACGACGACGGGCATCGCCTCGCGCAGTTTCGCGAACAGGGAACCCGGCGGCGTGCCGATCATCGCGCTGTCGACCGTGCGGACCTCGGCGCCGGCCACGGGTTTGCCGCCGGGACCGGTGACGATGCCCGCCAGTTCGCTGCCGAGCGTGAGCCGCACCGTGATGACGGGGCCAGGCTGGTCCGCCGCCGGCATCGTGAACGGCTCGGAGAGTGTGCCCGCGTAGTCATCCGACTGCACCCGCACTGCGTAGCGGCCGGCCGGCAGGTCGCGGACCCGCACGAAGCCCCCGGCGTCGTCGTAGAATCGCACAGTGCGGTCGGGCACCTCGGGGACGCGGCCGTAGCGGCCCGGCGCGGCGTCGAACACGCGCAACATCGTCAGCGTGAACGAAGGCACCGGCGCACCGTGGTCGTCGAGCACGCGCAGCTGCAGCACGCCGTTCTCGCCGGCCGGCTGGGGATCTTGCTCCGGCGCGGTGACCGGCAGCGTTGGCGCCGTCGCGCCCGCGGTCGCCTCGGCGCGACGCCACCACTGCGCGCCGACGACGGCGCCGATCGCCAGCAGCATGATCGCCGCGACCAGCCAGCGCTGGCCGCTGGCCGCGGGCCGCGCCGCCACCGTGCAGGCGCGGGCGGCCGCCTTGCCTTCGCCGCGCAGCCGGCGGGTGGCAATCGCGGTGGCGAGATCGTGCGGCAGTTCGCCGCCGAGCCGCTCCTGCAGCAAGGCGTCGACCACCGCGTGGGCGTCCGTGAACTCGTCCTGGTTGGCGTCGTCGATCATCGTTCCCTCATGTCATGGATGGGTCGTGGGCCGAATGCGGATGCCGAGGCAGATCCGCAGCCGCTCGCGCGCGCGGCGCAGCGCCTGCTTGACCCCTGCCTCGCCAAGGCCGAGCTGCTGCGCCGTCACGGCGCGCGGTTCGCGGTCGCGGTAGCGACGCATCACGAGGTCGTGGTCGCGCGGCGGCAGCGCACGCAGGCACTCGTCGAGCGCGCGCAGCGCCGCGTCGCCGCCGTCCGTCTCGCCGCCGGCCGCCGTCCAGCTCGCCTCGACGTCGTCGAGCGAGGTCCAGCGCGGCCGGCGGCGCTCGGCGCGCAGCTGCATCAGGAACAGGTTCTTCGCGGCCGTGCGCAGCCAGGCACTCGCGGCCCCGGCTGCCCAGCGATCGACCCCGAGGTGCAGCGCGGCGAGGAAGGCGTCCTGGCAGTGCTCTTCGGCCCGGTCGGCCGTGCAGCCGAGGACGCGCAGCCAGCGCCACAGTCCGACCTGATGGCGGCGAACGAAGGCGTCGGCGAGCGAAGGCTCCGGCTCCTGGTGGGGCAATGCGGTGGCGCTCATGGGCTGGTGGGTGAGTGCCGTGGGTTCGGGAAAGGGTACTGACCCGGCGCGATTTCCGCCGTCGCGCCGGACCGGTCGCGCCCGGACGGCCCGCGGGACAATTCGCCGGCCCGCGTGCCGAATGGCCGCGGCCTCGTATCATCCCCGCCCCGATGGAAGCCCGATCCCGCTGGCTCACGTTCCTGATCGCCCTGTGCGCGGCCATCTGCGGCCTGCGCGCGCAGGACGGTTCGCTGTCGCTGCAGGCGACGCTCGAACCGTCGACGGCCAAACCCGGCGACACCGTCAAGCTCGTGCTGACGGCGACCGTCAGCGAAGGCTGGCACGCCTACGGCACCAAGGAGACGGTCAACATCCCGATCGAACTGCCGGCGGACACGCTGAAGGTGGCGCCGCTCGTGCTCGACGGCGATCCGGTGATCCCGCCCGGCAACGCCAAGAGCGGCCCGCTGGGCACGCAGTATCCACTGCCCGAGACGTTCGTCGTGACGCAGTCGCTGCGCGTGCCGGCCGGTGCCGCGGCCGGCGACGTCAAGATCGAGGGGGCGCTGCGCTACCAGATCTGCGACGCGAACATGTGCCTGCCGCCCGACGATGCGAAGTTCGCGGTCGTGCTGAAGGTCGCGGGCGCGGGCCCGGCGCGCGCCGAGCCGCTGCAGCTGAAGCAAGGCGAGAAGGTCTCGGTGCGCGCGACGTGCGTGCCGAAGGTCGGCAAGCCCGGCGAGACCGTCGTGCTGCACATCGAGGCGGTCGTCGACGACGCGTTCCACGCCTACGGCAGCAGCGAGACGACCAACATTCCGGTCGCGTTCGACGCCGGCAAGGCCAAGCTGGGCGGGCTCGAGGCCGACGGCGGCGCGATGGTGCCGCCCGGCGAGCCGCACGAGCACATGGGCATGACGCAGTATCCGCTGCCGAACCGCTTCGAGGTGACGCAGAAGCTGCGCGTGCCCGCCGGCGCGAAGCCCGGCAAGGTCGAACTCAGCGGCGCGCTCGACTACCAGATCTGCGACGAGTCATCGTGCCTGCCGCCGGACGGCGCACCGTTCACGGCGACGTTCGAGATCGTCGCGGGTGGCGGCGAGACCAAGCCCGGCCTCAAGCTCTTACCCGACGCGAATCTGCTGCCCGACACGAAGGGCAAGACGATCACCGTCAAAGCGAGCTTCGAGCCGGCGAACGTCCACGAAGGCGAGAGCGCGACGCTCGTGCTGGACGTCGAGATCGCCAAGGGCTACCACGCCTACGGCAGCCGCGAGCCGATCAACCTGCCGGTCCTGCTGGATGCGAAGAAGCTGACGCTCGGTGGACTCGAGACCGACGGCGACGCGAACGTGCCGCCTGGCACCGCGCGCGAAGGCATCGTCGGCACCTCGTATCCGCTGCCGGACAAGTTCCAGGTGACGCAGCGGCTGCGCGCGCCGGTCGGCCACGCGCCGGGCGAGGTCGAGGTCAAGGGCACGCTGCGCGTGCAGGTGTGCGACGAGAAGTTCCAGTGCCAGCCACCGGAGGACGTCGCGTTCGCGGCGAAGGTCGCGGTCGAGAAGGGGGTTCGCGAAGGTGCCGCCCCGATGGGCGGCGGGCCGAAGGCGAACGAAGCGGTGGTCGTCGCCGGCGGCGGCACGGCCGGCAACCCCGCTGGGCTGTCGCTGTGGGGGCTGATCCTCGCGTGTGTCGGCGGCGCGCTGTTCGCCCTCGCGATGCCGTGCACCTACCCGATGATTCCGATCACGTTCAGCTTCTTCACGAAGCAGGCCGAGAAGCGCGGCGGCAACGTGATGTCGCTGGCGCTGGTCTACGGCTTCGGCATCGTGCTGATGTTCGTGATCGTCGGCGTGCTGATGTCGGGGGTGATCCTCGCCGTCGCCAACCACTGGATCACCAATGCGGTGATCGGAATCGTCTTCCTGCTGTTCGCGTTCTCGCTGTTCGGTTGGATCGATCTGCAGCCGCCGCGATTCCTCCAGGACGTCGCGACCACGGCGAGCGGCAGCGGTGGTGTGCTCGGCGTGTTCTTCATGGGCGCGGCGCTGGTGATCACCTCCTTCACCTGCACGGCGCCGATCGTCGGCACGCTGATCAGCAGCGTCGCGACGCAAGGAGTTGCGCGCGTCGCGATCGGCATGACCGTGTTCGGCCTCGTGATGGCGCTGCCGTTCGTGTTCCTGTCGCTGGCCCCGTCCAAGGTCAAGGCGCTGCCGCGCTCGGGTCAGTGGATGGACACGCTGAAGGTCTCGCTCGGGTTCGTCGAGATCGCCGCGACGCTGAAGTTCGTGTCGATGGTCGACATCGCGCTCGACTGGAATGCGCTGCCGCGCGAGCTGTTCCTGCTGCTGATCGCAGCGATCTTCGTGATGTGGGCGATGTACCTGTTCGGCATCCTGCGCAAGGCGGGAACGGCCAACGAAGGCGTCGGCGGCGGGCGCATGGCGACCGGCATGGCGGTGGTGCTGCTGGCCACCTACCTGCTGTTCGGCGCGCTCGGCTACAAGCTCGACTTCTACATGACGGCGTTCGCGCCGCCCTACTCGGCGCCGATGGTCGGCGCGCGCGCGGTCGCGCAGGCAGGCACCGGCGACAAGGCCGGCGGCAGCGAGCACGCGGCGGGCCACACGCTCGTCGAGGACGACCCCGATCGCGCGCTCGTGCTCGCGAAGGCCGAGGACAAGCTGCTGCTCTACAACTTCACCGGGTTCAATTGAGTGAACTGTCGTGCGATGGAAGACGACGTCTTCCTGCGCCCGGCGGTCGCCGGGATCCTGAAGCAAGGGTTCGTCGAGGTGCGGTTGCACGTCGATCTGCAGAAGTACCTCACCGCGGAGCGGTTCGCGGGCAACAAGGCGCTGTTCAAGCAGCTCGCGGTCAGCCGCGGCATGCCGACGTTCGTGGTCGTCGATCCGAAGACGGGCGACAAGCTCGGTGAGGCGATCCCCGATGGCTATACGCCTTCGGCCCTGACCGACAACTTCGTCAAGTTCCTCGAGTCGCTCCCGAAGCCGAAGGCTGCCGCCGATCGCCCCGGCGCTCAGCGGTAGAGATCGCAGCTCGCGAGCGCCGTCACGCCCGAAACGCCGCCCGCGATCAGCACCGCGCCGGTCCGGAGCAGCACGGCGCCGGTGCGGATGTGCACCGCGGTCGCCGCGCCGGTGTCGGACCAGGTCCCGGCCGCCGGATCGAACAGCTCGCCGACCAGGTGCTCGGTCGGTGAAGCGAAGCCGCCGGAGGCGAGCACGCGGCCGTCGGGCAGCAGGCACGCCTGCGGGTAGGTGCGGGCATGGCTCATGCCGCCGCTCGCGCTGAACGTGCCGGTCGCGGGGTCGAAGGTGAATGCGTCGGACGAGGGGCCCGAACCGGCGAGCCCGCCGACGATCAGCACGCGGCCGTCGGGCAACCGCACCGCGGCGTGCGTGTAGACATCGGTCGTCGGCGCGCCAGTGGTCGCGAACGTGCCGCTCGTCGGGTCGTAGAGTTCGGCCGAGGCGACGATGCCGCTGGCGTAGCCGCCGACGACGAGCACCTGGCCGTTGCCGAGCAGCGTCGCCGTGAACGCGGACCGCGCCGCGTTGAGCGCGCCCGTCGCGGCGAAGGTCTGGGTCGTCGGGTCGTAGAGTTCGGCCGACGCGAGGCCGGTCGCACTGGCGACGCCGCCGGCGACCAGCACCTGGCCGTTGCCGAGCAGCGTCGCGGTGTGGCCGCGGCGTGCGGCGCCGAGGCTGCCGGTGGTCGCGGTGAACGAACCGGTCGCCGGATCGAACAGTTCGGCGGTCGCCAGCTCCGTGGTGCCGTTGGTGCCGCCGACGAGCAGGACCTTGCCGTTCGGCAGCAGCGTCGCGGTGTGTTCGCTGCGCGCGGTCGTCGGCGCACCGGTGGTTGCGCTCCAGGTGCCGTTCGCGGGCGAGTACACCTCGGCCGAGGCCGAACCCGCACCGCCGACCGCGAGCACGCGGCCGTCGGGCAGCAACGTGAACGTGGCCGACACGCGCGCGGTCGCCATGCTGCCGGTCGCCGTGAACTGCTCGGGCACGACGTCCTCGGCGTCGTAGATCTCGGTCGTGGCGATGCCGACGTTGCCGTTCGCGCCGCCGACGAGCAGGACCTTGCCGTCGGGCAGCAGCGACGCGGTCGTGCCGGTGCGCGCGACGAGGGTGTCGCCGGTGCGGCCGAACGTCGCGCTGGCCGCGTCGTAGACCTCCGCCTGCACCACCGGCGTGCCGTTCAGCGTGCCGCCGGCGAGCAGCAGCTTGCCGTTGGGCATCGCCGCGAGGATCGGTTGCGCGTGGCCGGCGCCGAGCGAATCGGTGGCCGTGAACGTCGCCGTCGCCGGGTCGAAGGTCTCGGCCGACGCGATGCCCGGGGCGATCAGGTCGCTGCCGCCGGCGATCAGCACGCGGCCGTCGGGCAGCATGGCGGCGGCGTGGCGGCTGCGCGCCGTGGTCATCGCCGCGGCGGTGGTGAACGTGCCCGAGGCGGGGTCGTAGAGCTCGGCGCTGGCGACCGACGTCAGGCCCAACAGGCCGCCGGTGACCAGCACCTTGCCGTTCGGCAGCAGCGTGGCCGTGTGGGCCTGGCGGGCGCTCGCCATGGCGCCCGTCGCCGTGAACGTGCGCGTCGCCGGATCGAACAGTTCGGCGGTCGCGACCGCGCCGCTGCCGTTGGTGCCGCCGGCGATCAACACCTTGCCGTTCGGCAGGCGCGTCGCCGAGTGCTGCGCGCGCGGGCTCGTCATGACGCCGGTCGTCGCGGTCCACGCGCCGGTCGCCGCGTCGAACGTCTCGGCGGTCGCCGAGATCGTCAGCGGCAGTGAGAACAGCACGTTGGTGCCGCCACCGGTCACCAGCACGGCGCCGTCGGCGAGCGCCGTCGCGCGATGTTGCGTGCGTGCCTCGGTCATGCTCGCCGTCGCCGCGGTCGTCGCGGTGAACGGATCGAGGATCTCGGCAGTCGCCAGCGCGACGACGTCGGTGCCGCCGGCCAGCAGGATCCGGCCGTTCGGCAGCGGCGACGCCGAGTGGTCGAAGCGACCGTGCTGCAGGCTCGGGCCGGCCGTGAACGAGCCGACGGTCACCACGAGCTGCACGTGGTCGCTGGTCACCGAGCCACCGTAGGCATCGTTGGCCGCGACCGAGTAGACCGCGTCGTCGCCGTGCGCGAGCACCGGCGTCGTGTAGTCGGCGAGGTTCGCGCCGGGGATCGGCAGGCCGTTGCGCTGCCACTGGTAGGTGATCGTGCCGGTGGCGGCGACCACGACGTGGAAGGTCGCGGTGTCACCGACGTGGACGTTCTGGGCGGTCGGCTGCGTGGTGATCGCGATCGCGAGCGGCGCGACGCGGATCTCGAGCTGGACCGAAGCGCTGCCGTGGTCGTTGGCGGCGGTCACCGTGTAGTTCGTCGCGGTCGACACCTGCGTGGGTGTGCCCGACACGTTGCCGGTCGTCGGATCGAGCGCGAGCCCGGCCGGCAGCGACGGGTCGACCGTGAACGACGTCGCCGCCGCGCCCGACACCGTCGGCACGTTGGCGGGGATCGCCACGTCGACCGTGTAGACCACCGGGTTGGTCGAATACTGCACCGACGTCGGCGCGCGCGGCCCGACCGACACGTTGCCGCCGCTGCCGCCGCAGGCGGCGAAGGTCAGCAGCGCGACCAGCGCGGTCGCGAGCGCGGCGGGAACGGTGATCCTGGGCGAGTTCGACCTGGCGTGCATGCGCCGGCTATCGGCGCGGAACCGGCCTTGCCTTGGGCGATTCGGCGACCTCCCGGGTCAGCGCTCGGCGTCGCTGGCCAGGGCCGAGAACTCGCCGGCGTCGGCGATGCCTTCGTGCTGGGCAACGAGCTTGCCGGTGCGGTCGTAGGTGAGCGTCTGCGGAAAGCCCCCGAGCTCGACGCCGAGCACCTTGCGGATCCGGTTCATGTCGTCGTCGGTGCAGACGAGCACCGGGAAGTCGAGGTGCAGTTCTTCGGCCTTGGCACGCGCCTTGGCGAGCGCCGTGGCGACGTCGAGATCCTCGACCATGCGTTCCATCGCGATGCCGACGACGACGCCACCGCTGCGGCGGAACTCGCGCGTGCCGGCGAGCAGATCCGGCAGCTCGGCGAGGCACGGCGCGCACCAGGTCGCCCAGTAGTTGCTCAACACCGGCTTGCCGTGCTGCTGGCGCAGCCAGTCGATGATGCCCTCGGTGTCGGTGGGCGTGACCGTCAGGCGGTCGAGCGTCGGCGCGGCCGATGTCGACGCAACCATCGCCGGCTCGGCACCGCCGCAGCCACCCAGCGCGAGCAGCAGCGCGGCTGCGCCGCGGCGCGCGCCGCTACTGGCCATTGCCCTCGCCGCGCGGTCGACGACCGGGTCCGCCGTTGCGGCGACCCTGGCCGCGCCCGCCGGCGTCGACGCGCTTGATCGAGCAGCCTTGCTCCTTGGTCGCGAACGGCTCGACCTTCTCGTCCTTCAGCAGCTTGCCGAGCACGTCGCGCAGGTGGTTGGTGCGGCCTTCCTGGTTGCGGTCCTTCTGGTCGTCGTCGACGAGGCCCCGGTAGACGAGCCGACCATCCTTGCCGAACACGTAGACATGCGGCGTGGTCTTCGCGTCGAACAGGTCCGCCACCTTGTTGCCGTGGTCGACGAATACGCGGAACGGCAGATCCTTCGCCTTCAGGTGGTCGCGGATGTTCGCATACGGCTTCGCGTCGCCCTCGGCCTTCGTCGGCTCGGCACCGATCTCGGTGACGTTGCTGTCGATGTGCAGGAAGGTCACGCCCTGCGCCGCGAAATCCTTCTGGATGTCGGCGAGGCGGCGATCCCAGGCGGCCTGGACCGGGCACTGGATCGAGTAGAAGCTGACGACGGTGACCGTGCCCATCAGGTCGTGGGCCTTCTGCGACTTGCCGTCGATGTCGAGCAGCGTCACGTTGCCGTCGAGGCGCTGGCCGAGCTGCAGCACCTTCGGCGCGCCCTGGTCGGGCTTGGGCTGGTCGGTGGCTGGTTTGTCACCGGTCGGCTTGCCCGTCGTCGGGTCGGCCGGCTTCTCGGCGGGAGCCGGCTTCGGCGGCTCCTTCGCGGGTTCCTGGGCGAAGGCGTTGTTCGCGAACGCGGCGAGCAGCGTGAGGGATGTGGCGAGCTTCATGTTCGATCTCCGGGCGGAAGGGATACCACGGGCCCTACGCGGCCGCATCGCTGCGCGGCCCGGCGGGACGCGAATGGCACATGTCGCGAACGGTCGATCCGCAGTGCCATTTCGTCCATAGCAGTTCTGGGTAGGCTTGTTGTGGCATGAGCGCGGCTAGGAAGCGTGGTCACCGTTGGACTCCCATCGAAGACCTGCCGTCAGGTTGGCGGCAGTGGCACTCCACCGAGACCCAGGCACTTCTCGACCAGTGGTTGCTGAAGCGCCACGAATTGGAGTCCACCCAGGAAGGGCAGGCGTTGGTGGCGGAGTTCATCGCCCGGCTCGTTCGCAGTTGGAGCATCGAGACGGGGATTCTCGAGCGGATCTACACCTTGGACGAAGGCGTAACTCGGACCTTGGTGGAACAGGGCTTCGACGCTGCGATGATCGGTCACGGCGACAGCGACCTTCCAGCGGGGAAGTTGCTGACGATCCTCGATGACCACAAGGAAGCCGCGGAAGGGCTGTTTGCGTTCGTTTCGCGCAAGCGCGTGCTGACCTCATCCTACGTGAAGGAGTTGCACCAGGTGCTGCTGCGCCACCAGGATGCCGCCGAGGCGATCGACAGTCAGGGAAACTGCGTCATGGTTTCGGTTGTGAAGGGCGACTGGAAGACGCTGCCAAACGATCCCGCCGACGTTGGAACGGGCCGCGCAGTGCATGAGTACTGCCCACCAGTCCACGTTGCGCAGGAAATGGAGAGGCTGCTGGAGATGCACTCGCAGCACATGGGCGCCGGTGTGCCGTTCGACATCGAGGCCGCGTGGCTTCACCACCGGTTCACGCAGATCCATCCGTTCCAGGACGGAAACGGCAGGGTCGCCAGAGCTCTCGCAACGTTGGTGTTTCTACGGGCCGGGTCTCTTCCGCTCATCGTGTCTCGCGACAACCGCGTTGCCTACATACAAGCTCTGGAGAATGCAGACGCCGGCAACTTGCGACCATTGGTTGAGCTGTTTCGCGACCTGCAACGACTCCACATCTTGCGTGTCCTTCAGCTTCCCCTGCGGTCCCAGGGTTCGATGAGTGGGGTTTCTTCGATCATCGAAGAGGCAAGGTGGCGTCTGGCAAGCCAGTCAGGCTTGCCAGAGGATCTTCATGGCTACGCTCACGCGATTGGCAACCGCGTGCATTCCCGGTTCGAGAGCCTCAAGAGGGACTTCGACCAAAGCGGGCTGCCCGTCCATTCACATGTCGAAGCGAGCGGGCGCATCTCGGAGGTTGTCGCTGTGGCCAGAACCTTGGGCTACGAGGTCGACGTCTCGCGGCCGGCGATCCATTCGGTACTGAAGATCCGTAGGGTCGATCTTGCGGCATCCGCTGGCAACACAGCGGAAATGGCTGTGTCCGTCCATTTCGTGGTGCGCAATCCAGTCATCGCAGTCAATGCCTTCTTCGTGCTGCTCGGCCCCGATTCGACGGATCGACCGGTTGCTGCACGTATCGCGTGCAAGCGGCCATTCTTGATGACCTTGGCCCAGTCCTATGCCGAGGTCGGGGTCGAGTTCGAGTCGTGGCTCGAGCAGACCGTGGAGCAACTCGTTCGCGAGTGGCGGGACTCGATCTGAGCGGCTCGCCTTCGGGTCAGCCACGACTTCACGCCGCCGCGCGCGGCGCCGCCGCTGGCGTCACCACCGTGCGCAGGATCTCGTTGTGCCGAAGCAGCCGCAGCTGCAGTTCGCGGCCGATCGCGTGGCGCAGCAGGCCGGCCATCAGGTCGCCGGCACCGCGGATCGTGCGTTCGTCGAGCGACAGCAGCAGGTCGCCCTGCTGCACGCCGGCGCGCTGCGCGGGCGAGCCCGGCGTGACCTCGGCGACGGCCAGAGCGCGCGGCGACGGCAGGCCGAGGCGGCGGGCGATCGTCGGCGCGATCTCGACGCCGTGCACGCCGACGCCGAGCCAGCCGCGCACGACGCGGCCGTGGTCGCGCAGCTCGGGCACGACCACCTGTGCGGTGTTCGCCGGCACGGCGAAGCACAGTCCCTGGGCCATCGGCACGATCGCGGTCGCGATGCCGACGACGCGGCCGTCGGCGTCGAGCAGCGGACCACCTGAGTTGCCGGGGTTCAGCGGCGCGTCGGTCTGGATGACGTCTTCGATCGACCGCCCGCCGGGGCCCGGCAGCGCGCGACCGAGGCCGCTGATGATGCCAGCGGTCACCGAGTGCGACAGGCCGTGCGGACAGCCGACCGCGAGCGCGAAGTCGCCGACGCGCAGGTCGTTGGCGTCGACCAGTTCGAGCGGTTCGGTGCCCGGCTCGGGCACGCGCAGCAACGCGAGGTCGGTCGTCGGGTCCGTGCCGAGCACGTCGACATAGGCGGTGCGGCCGTCGTGGAACGTCGCCTCGACCGCGACCGTGTCGTGGACGACGTGGCTGTTGGTCAGCGCGAGGTCGCCGGCGATCACGAAGCCCGAACCGGTGCCGTTGCGACCGGTGCCGCGCTGCACGGCGCGCAGGTGCAAGACGGCGGGGCGAACGCGCGCGACGACGGCAGCGATCTCATCGGACAGCGACCTCAGCATGCTCATGGCCGAGCGCTCTAGGCCGGGCGCCGCGGTCGCGAAAGGGGCGCGCCTGGCCGCCCTTCGGGCGAGCCGCCCAACAGACGCCGCCGCGGGGCTGGCTGCGATGATCCCCGCGGATGAAGTTCCCCGCGTAGCGGCGTCGTGAAGATGGCTGAGGCGGGTCGCCCTCCGGGCGAGCCGCCTCACCGCGTGGCTTCGGCGGGCTTGGCCGCCGCGGGCCGAGCTGCCTGCTTCTGCGCCTCGGTCTGCTCGCGGTTGTCGTCGAGCGACTTGCGCAGCGCCGCGATGTCCGCGTCGGTGAGGTTCACGCGCGCGGCCTGCAGCATCTCGACGAAACCCGCGACCTCATCGGGTTGGTAGGGGAAGCCGATCGTGCCGTCCTTGCCGTCACTGTGCGCGAGCAGCTTGCCGTCCTTGCCCTCGAACACGAACCACGGGATGCCACTCTCCTTGGCGCCCGCGGCCGCGAGCAGCTTGTTGTAGAGCTCCTTGCCGCCGGTCATGCGGTCGATGTCGACCTTGACGTCGACGAAGTCCTTCGCCAGCAGCGCCGCGATCTCGGGGCGCGCCATCCAGTCCTCGAGGCGGTGGCACCAGCCGCACCACGGCGCGCCGAAGTGCAGGAACAGGCGCTTCTGCTGTTCCTTCGCCGCGGCGAGGCCGGCGGCGTGGACCTCCTCGGCAACCAGCGGCTTTGCCTCGTACTGCTTCAGGAAGGCGAGCAGCTTGGTCGCGTCGTGGCTGACCTTCGCATCGTTGCCGTTCTCGAACGGCTCGGTGTTCTGCTGCGCCAACGGCTTGCCGTCGGCGTCGAGGATCGTCAGGAACGGGATCGCCTGGAACTCCGCACCGAGCGACTTGGCGAGGTCCTTGTGCTTGTCGAAGTGGCCGACGTCGACGTGCACGAGCCGATATTCGTAGAGCAGCTCGTGCGCGACGGTGCGGTCCTTCTTCATCACGTCGGCGAGGCGAACACACCAGCCGCACCAGTTGGCGCCCCACTGGATCAGGACGCGCTGGTTCTCGTGCTTCGCCTTGGCGAGCGCGTCGGCGACGAGCTGCTTGGCATCGGCCGCCTCGTCGTAGACCGGCGGCGCTTTGCGGCCGGGCTGGTCTTGAGCGGCGATCGGGAGGCCGAATGCTGCGATGGCGGCGAACGTGACGATGCGGGTGAGGTGTGGCATGCGGTGGCGAGCGTAGCCGAAGCGGCGCCGATCCTGTCGGCGTGCCGGCCGCGGCTCACCGTTCGTAGCGATTCGCCTCGACCGACCAGGTGGTTTCGCGGGACCAGACCACCTTGCCGTCGGGGTCGACCTCGCAGACGCGGACGTTCTCCGTGATCAGGGTGTTGCCGTTGGCGAGGCGATCGGCGTCGAACGGGGTGCTGAGCCCCTTCTTCTGCCAGACGACCTTGCCGGTGCCGTCGACCTCGATCACCTTGCCGAGGTTGCGCAGCGTGATCAGGGTGTTGCCGTTGGCCAGTCGGTCGGCGTCGTGCACCTGCTGCAGGTCGCGAACCTGCCAGACGACCTTGCCGTCGCGATCGACCTCGACGACCCGGTTGCCCATGACATCCGCGATCAGCGTGTTGCCGTTGGCCAGGCGATCGCAGTCGAACGGTCGGAAGGGCTTCTTCTCGTCGCCGTCGACGAGCCGGTCGAGCTGCCAGACGATGTTGCCCTTGGCGTCGACCTCGATCACGCGATCGCCGAACGTATCCGCGATCAGCGTGTTGCCGTTCGGCAGTCGATCGGCGTCGTAGGGGTTCCTGAGGCCGTCTTCGAACGCCCAGACCTCCTCGCCTTTGCGCGTCATCTCGACGACGCGGCTGACCGAGAACAGGGTGATGAGCAGGTTGCCGTTGGCGAGCTCTTCGGCGTCCCAGGCGCCGAACAGGTCGTCGAGCTGGAAGACGATCCGGCCGTCGGCGTCGACTTCGTAGACCTTGTTCTCGGAGTAGTCGGCGACCAGCGTGTAGCTCGCCTTCGGCTTGGCGGGGGGTTGTGGCGCTGGCTCCTGCGGTTTCGGTTGCGGATCCTGGGTCACGGGTGCGACCGCCTGGTGTTCGGCCGGTCGATCGTTGCGCCGCAGCAGGGCGGTCGCGGTGACCGCGCCGATGCCGAGCACGATCGCGGCGGCCGCGAGCCACGGCCGGGAGGCCAGGCCGCGCGTGCTGCGGGTGGCACTGCGGGCACCGCGCAGGGCGACGCGACCTGCAACCGGCTGCGTCGTCAGCACGCGGTCGACGATGCGGGAGACGAGGTCATCGCCCGGCACCTGGCCGGCGATCTCGGTGAGGAAGGCGTCCATCTGCAACTCCTGCGCGCGTTGGCGCGGGTCGTGGTCGTCGTCGGGATCGGGGTCGTTCATCGATGCCTCCGCTCGACGCACTCCCGCAGTTGCCGGCGTGCGCGCTGGAGCAGGGTCTTGAGGCCGTTGGGTTGCAGGCCGAGCTCGGCTGCGAGTGCGTCGTGGCGGGTGACCTCGTCGCCCTCGCTGCCGAAGCCGCTGCCGAGGCCACTGCCGAGACCATACGTGGCGCGGATCGCCCGCTGCGCGCGGTCGGTCAGTTCGCCGACGCAGCGACGCAGCGCCTCGACCGCGGCGTTGCCTTCGTCGAGCGCGCAGTCGCGCTGCCACAGCTCGTCGACGGCGTCGGCGAGGTGCCTGGCGCCGCGCTGCTTGCGGCGGTGGGCCAGCAGCAGGAAGCGGGCGGTCCGCCGCAGGAACACGGCCGTCGCCGGCGGGTCGAAGGCCAGGGCGCCCTTCTGCACCGCGATCGCGAACGTCTCCTGGGCGAGTTCCTCGGCGGTCTCCGCCGACACGCCGTGCGCGCGCAGGTAGCGCCAGAGACCCTGCAGGTGCGTGCGGATGGCTGCCTCGACGGTTCGCGGACTGGACACGGCGACAGCGTGCCCGGAGTCGGGGTTCGGCAGCAAGGCGGTCACCGAGGTTCAATGACCGTGGCGAGGCCGAGCTATTCAGGATTCCCGGGCGAGGCGTAGAGTGGCCGCCCGATGCCCCGTCTCGCCGCGCTCCTGCTCGTCGTCGCCGTGCACCTGGCGGTGGCCTTGACCGCGTGGCAGCAGGTCGGGTTCCTGGCCGACGACACGCACATGGTGGGGGGCGCGGTCCTGCGGCACACCGGCACGTGGTCGTTCGCCAGCATGTTCGTGCGCGACGTGCCGGTCGGCGGCGCCGCGCCCGCGGTCGCGCTCTACCGGCCGTTCCTCGACCTGGTGTTCTGGCTCGAGCAGCCGTGGTTCGGCTTCGATCCGCTCGGCTACCACGTCGTCAACTCGGCGATGCACTGCGCCACCGCCCTGCTGTGGCTGCTGCTCGTGCAGCGCCTGACGCGCTCGCTGTCCGCCGGGCTCGCGGCCGCGCTGCTGTTCGTCGGCTTTCCGGGGCACAGCGAGGCGCTGCACTGGATCGCGGCGCGGACCAACGTCCAGTCGACGTTGCTGCTGAGCGCGGCGCTGGTCACGCTCGACGGCGCGCTGACGGGGCGCGGGCGCCTGGTGTGCGCAGCCGGCCGCGCGACGGCGGCGGTGTTCGCGGTGCTGGCGATCGGCACCAAGGAGTCGGCCGTGTTCGTGTTGCCGCTCGCGGCCCTGCTGAGCTGGCTGCGAACGCGCCGGCTGGCGAGCGCACTGCTCGCGTGGGCGCCGATGGCGATCGCGGCCGCCGCGTGGCTGGCGTGGCGCGCGCATTGTCTCGGCACGTGGGGCTCCGGCACGCACTACGGCTGGCACCTCGAGCGCGTCACCGTTCGTTCGTGCCTCGATTGGCTCGGTGCGCTGTTGGCGCCGCGACACCGGGACTACACGCCGTTCGCGTGGCTGCCGGTTCTGCTCGTCGCGCACCTCGCGCTGCTGTTCGGCGCGCTGCGGGCGGCGTGGCGTGCGCCGACGGTGCGCGGCCTCTGCGGGCTGGCCGCCGTGCTGCTCGTGTGCGGCTACGTGGCCTGCATCGGGCTCGAACCGCTCGACCCCGCGACGCTGGAGAACATCCGCTACGGCTACGAGCCGACGCTCGCGCTGTGCGCGCTCGGCGGCATCGCGATCGCCGCGTTGCC
The DNA here is from genome assembly GCA_964392555.1 of uncultured candidatus Brocadiaceae bacterium. GTDB lineage: Bacteria > Planctomycetota > UBA1135 > UBA1135 > UBA2386 > CAYMRG01. Next base: position 20,901 of record CAYMRG010000001.1, on the reverse strand, counting down.
CGGCGAATGGCGCGGCCTCGTGATCGCCGGATTCGTCGTCGTGCACGCGACCGTGCTGGACCACAATCGCCAATCGTGGCTGCGTGCGTCCGCGGTTTACCAGCGGCTGTCGGCCGACGTCGTCGGCGTCGCGCGCGCTAGCCAGCGGCCGTTGCGCGTCATCGACGCGCCGGGCGTCTACGAGGGCGCGTTCGCGTGGCTCAACGGCTTCACCGAGTTCCGCTTTCTGCAGGCGGTCGCTCCGGCCGGAACGGACCTGCGCGGCGGGGTCGCCAGCACGCAGGAGTGGGACGCCGTGTTGCGCGAACTCGCCGGCGCGGCGCAGCGCGGCGAAGCGCTCGTCGATTGGTTCACCGTGCGCTGGAACGACGGTTCGCTGGTGCCGCTCGAGCTCGATCGTCGATGGCCCGCGGCGGCGTGGTCCGGCGCGCGCGTCGGCTACGCGCGGATCGCGCGCACCAATCCGTTCGCCGGCGACGAGCTGCCGGTCCACGTGCTGCTCGAGACGCGCGGGCCGGTGACGCTGCAGGCGGTCGCCACCGACGGCGAAGGGACGTGGCGCGGGGCGATGGTCGCGGCGGCCGGGACGCCGGATCCGACTGCGGTCGCGTTGCGCGCGCCGATCCCCGACGACGTGCCCGAGGGCCGCGAGGTCGCGGTCGAACTGCACCTCGCGAACGGCGACGGGCAGCAGCGCGTGTTCGGCCTCGGCCGCGTCGTCGTCACCGCGCGCTGAGCTGCCGTCGCGCGTCGGCCTCGATGCGGCGGATGTCCTCGCCGGTCAGCGGCGCACTGCGCGGCGCGGCCATGGCGACGCCGTCGCGCACGGTCACGTTCGGCTGGAGGCGCTCGACGTAGCCGGGCGGCGGAAAGCGTTCGTGCGCCATGAAGCGCAGCTCGATCACCGACTCGTCGAGCGCGGTCACGGCCTGCGCGCGGGTCAGCGTGCCGTCGGCCGAGCCGTAGATCGTCAGCATCAGCCGCGCCCCGTATTCGGCGAGGTGATCCGGCGCGCGCGCGAAGGCGACCAGCGCCGCGCGCAGCTCCGCGTCGCCGAGCA
>CAYMRG010000001.1:0-19831 GCA_964392555.1 uncultured candidatus Brocadiaceae bacterium | reverse complement strand
CATCGCCGTCGGCGTCGGCGTGTGCGACGACGTCGGGCAGCGTTCCGGCCAGCGGGCGCAGCGGCGGGGGAGCGATCGGCGTGCGCGCGATCACCCAGTCGTTGAGGCCGTGCAGGTCGAGGATCGCGCAATCCGGCAGGCTCCACGCGGCGAGGCCCACGGTCGGCGACTGGTAGATCGGGAACGCGTCGTTGCCGCCGGTCACCTGCATGCGGCGCGGAAACTGCTCGGCGAAGCCGCGCAGCACCGCCGCGTGCTCGTCGCAGCGGATGCAGATGACGCGCAGGTGCAGCCAGGCCTGCTGCGCGTCGAACCAGCGTGCCAGCGGGCGGACCATCGCCGGCACGTGTGGCGCGAACGGCCGGAACTCCGAACCCGGCAGCGGCGGCGGCAGCAGCCACAGGTGCAGCCAGCCGACGCCCGACGCGAGCCACAGGCCCGCGGTCGCGACGGTGGGCAGCGAGGCGCCCGCGCCGAGGTTCGCCGCCATCGCCGCGAGCGACAGCGTGCCGAGCGGCACGAGCTGGCTGAGCACGCGGTATTCGAAATGGTCGCCGCCGACGCGCAGCACGTAGTAGCCGGCGTGGAACAGCGTCGCCGAGATCGCGGCGACCGCCGGCAGGCGCTGCCACAGGAGCGTCGGCAGGGCGCGGCCCGCGCGTACCGTCGCGACCAGCGCCCAGACGATGGCGACGATCGCCCACAGCCACGTGCCGTGTTCGAACGCGAACGATGCGAGGTAGCGCACGCCGGCCTCGGGCCACGGCTCGGTCACCTTCGCGAAGTAGGTGTTCGGCAGCCATTCGCCGTAGAACGAGTGGCGCCACGCGACGTGCGCGGCGACCGGCAGCAGCGGGGCGAGCCCGCCCGCGGTCGCGGCGAGCCCGTTGCGGCCGATCTGCAGCACGAGGCACAGACCCGTCGCCGCGACCAGCAGCAGGCCGTCGGGCCGCGTCAGCGCCGCGACCGTCGCCGCGACCGACCACAGCGCGAGCCAGCGCGCGCGCGGTGCTCCGCCGGCGCGCACGCCGACCACGGCCCAGCCGACGAACGCCAGGTTGAACAGCGACGTCTCGAGGCCGCTCGTCAGCCACGACAGGAACGTGCGGCTGGTGACGACCGCGGCGACCACCAGCAGCGCGACCGGCGTCGCCAGCCGGGCGCCCCGGCGATCGCGCACGGCGATCGCGGCCGCGGCGACGATCGCGAACTGGCCGACGCCGCACGCCAGCGACAGCATTGGCGCGGCGTCGGGTGGTTCGATGCCGAACCAGCTCCACGCCGCCCACAGCAGCAGCGCCCACAGGAATCCCGTGTAGCCTTCGACCGGGGCGAACGGCGCGTCGTTCCAGACCAGGCCGCGGCCGGCGTGCGCGTTGGCGACGTAGCGGAACGTGATGTAGGCGTCGTCGCACAGGAACCGCATCCGCCAGGCGCCGAACAGCAGCGCGGCGAGCAGCACCAGCAGGCCGATCGCGAGCGGCAGGCGGCGGCGCGCGGTGGCGGGGGCGAGCGGGTCGGACACGCGAACGATCATGCGCGGCGCGCGCCGTCAGCTCCAGTGCGGCCGAAGGTCGCGTGAAGATCCGGTGCCAACGGCGCCGACGCCGCGGCGCGCGACAGCTCCATGGCTCCGCGGGTCGCGCCCGATATAAGGGTTCGCCCGTGATTCGCCGCTTCGACCCCATCTGCCGCCCGCCACGACCGCGCCCGACCGCGACGGAGGTCCCATGTGCGGCATCGTAGGCATCCGTCGCACCGACGGCCGACCCGTCGACGAGGCGCTGCTGCGCGCCATGGCGAAGAACCTGCAGCACCGCGGTCCGGATGGCGACGGCTTCCGCGTCTACGGTGACGTCGGCTTCGGCCATACGCGGCTGTCGATCATCGACCTCGCCGGTTCGCCGCAGCCGATGTCGTCGGCCAGCGGGCCGTGCCACATCACGTTCAACGGCGAGATCTTCAACTACCAGGAGCTGCGCGAGCAGCTCGTCCGCGACGGCGTGCCGCTGCGCACGCACGGCGACACCGAGGTGCTGCTCGAGACGCTGCGGCAGAAGGGCCTGCGCGGCCTCGACCGGATCAACGGCCAGTTCGCGTTCGCGTTCTTCGACCAGCAGGCGGGCACGCTGCTGCTGGCGCGCGATCGGCTCGGCATCCTGCCGCTCTACTACGCCGAGGGCCCGGGCTTCGTCGCGTTCGCCAGCGAGATCAAGGCGCTGCTGCCCGCGCTCGGCACGCCGCAGCTCGACGACGACGCGGTCGAGAGCTACCTGACCTACCGGTCGGTGCCGCCGCCGACCACGCTGTTCCGCGGCGTGAAGAAGCTGGCCGGTGGCACCGCGCTGCACATCGCCGCCGACGGCAAGCTGCGCCACGAGACGTGGTGGGCGCTGCCGGCGCAGCCGGTCGGTCCGCTGCTGACCGGCGACGCCGCGATCGCCGCCGTCGACGCGACGCTCGAACGCGCCGTCGCCGGCCGCCTGGTCGCCGACGTGCCGGTCGGCGCCTACCTCAGCGGTGGCCTCGACAGCAGCCTGACCGTCGCGCTGATGAAGCAGCTGCGCAAGGGCGGCGAGGTGCAGACGTTCGCCGCCGGCTTCAGCGACCCGCGCTACGACGAGCTGCCCTACGCGAAGCAGGTCAGCGAAGCGGTCGGCACCGTGCACCACGAGGTGCACGTGACGTCGCAGGACTTCCAGCGGCTCTGGTCGAAGCTGTCGTGGCATCGCGACGGCCCGATGAGCGAACCCGCCGACGTCGCGATCTTCCGCATCGCCGAGTACGCGCGCCCGTTCGTCAAGGTGCTGCTGTCCGGCGAAGGCAGCGACGAGCTGTTCGGCGGCTATCCCAAGCACGCGCTCGAGCAGCGCATCCACTGGCTGACGCGGCTGCCGGCGTTCGCGCGCGTGCCGCTGGCGCGCTGGGGCGAACGGCTGCTGCCCGGCAGCAAGTTCCGCGCGCGCCAGGCGGCGCGGGCGCTGACCGGGCGCGACGCCGCCGAACGGCTGCAGACGTGGTTCGCGCCGTTCACGTGGTACGAACGCAAGGCGCTGCGCACCGGCTACGGCGCGCGCCGTTCGCTGGGGCAGTACGAGCGCAGCGGCGGCGACCTGCTGCGCCGCATGCTCTACGTCGACTGCCACACGTGGCTCGCCGACAACCTGCTCGAACGCGGCGACCGCATGTCGATGGCCGCGAGCATCGAGAACCGGCCGCCGTTCCTCGACCACGAGCTGGTCGAATTGGCGTTCCGCGTCGATTCGGCCGTCAAGATCAAGGGCGGCAGCGGCAAGTGGATCGTCAAGGAGATCGCGCGCCGCCACCTGCCGGCCAACATCGTCGATCGCAAGAAGGTCGGCTTCCGCGTGCCGCTCGACGAGTGGTTCCGCGACGGCCTCAAGGACTACGTCCACGACCTGCTGCTCGGCAAGGACTCGTTCGTCAGCACCTACCTGGAGCGCGCGCGCATCGACGGCCTGCTGCAGGACCACATGCGCGGTCGCCGCAACGAGGAGCTGCGGCTGTGGACGCTGCTCGGCCTCGAAGTCTGGCACCGGACGTTCCTGCGCGGTGGCGCGGGTAGCTGACCGACACAGCGACGGGGTAACCTGTCGCCGTGATCGTGACCTGGGTCCTGGAAGGTGGTGTGTTCGCCTCGGGCGACGCCCCGTGGCATGCGGCCCTCGCGGCGACCGGTGACCGCGTCATCTCGTGGGACGACGCCTGGTGGTCGAACGGCCGCTGGCCGCGCCTTGCAGAGGGCAAGGTGGTTGTGCGCGCCAGTCTCGGCAACGCCGCGCGCATCGCCGCGGAGCTGCCGTGGCGACCGGGCGCGTTCTGCCGCACGGCGGCGTTCCACTGCACGAGCTGGTTCCCCGCGGCGGCGCCGTGGCTGCTGCACCGGCGATTCGTCCACACGACGGTGCGGCGGCTGGTCGCCGACCCGACCGGCGAACTGCAGTCGCTCGGCGCGGTCGAACGCGTGTTCGTGCGGCCCGACAGCCCGCTCAAGCCGTTCGCCGGCCGCGTCGTCGCGGTCGCGGGCCTCACGCCGAAGCAGCTCGACCACGGCTTCTACTACGACGATCTCGACCTGCCGATCGTCGCCGCCCCGGTGCGGCAGATCGCCGCCGAATGGCGCTACGTGGTCGTCGGCGGCGCGGTCGTGGCCGGCAGCGCCTACGCGGCCGACGGTCGCCGCGCGCTGCCGGACGACCCGAAGGGCGACGCGTGGCAGTTTGCAGCGACGATCGCAGCGCGCCTGCCGGCCCCTGAGCGCATCTACGTCCTCGACCTGTGCGCGGCCGATGGCGCGCTGTGGTTGCTCGAGCTCAACCCATTCTCCGGTGCCGATCTCTACGGATGCGACCCCGCAGCGGTGATCGCGGCCGTCGATCGGCTCGTCGTTGCGGGCGAGGCTTCGTAGCGCGCCGGCTCGCGGCTACAGTCTGGCGCGACCCCCCTTCCTCCGCTGCCCATGAAGCCGCTGCTGCTCGTCGCGATGTCGTTCTCGGCCCTCACGGCCGTGTCCTGGACCCGCCCCGCATCACCGACGGTCGATCTGCCGCGCGCGTTCGTCGACGGCGCCGGCTGGACGACCCTGACGCTCGCCGACTTCGCGAACGTCAACGGCGACGCCGACACCTGGACCGAGCACGACGGCGTCATCGCCGGCACCGGCAAACCGCTCGGCGGCGCGCGGACGCGGCGCACCTACGGCAACTTCGAGATGGTGTTCGAGTGGCGCCACCTCGAGCACGCCGGCAACTCGGGCCTGTTCGTTTGGTGCCCCGAAGCGGCGTTCACGGATCTGCCCAAGGGAACGCTGCCGCGCAGCGGCATCGAGGTGCAGGTGCTGGACCTCGGCTACGAGGAGAACTGGCAGAAGGAGAAGGGCAAGCCGTCGGATTGGTTCACGAGCCACGGCGACGTCTTCCCGGTCGGCGCGTCGACGATGCAGCCGTTCACGCCCGAGATCGACTACCGGGACGCGGCGGGCGCCAGCTACCACGTCGGCAAGGCGGGCGGCAGCCGCTGCTTCCCGACCAGGCGCCTGGTGCGGCCGCACGGCGAGTGGAACCACTACTCCGTGCGCGCGATCAACGGCGAGGTGCGGCTGTGGGTCAACGGCGAGGAGGTCGCCGGTGGGTCGCGCTGCACGCCGGCGCAGGGCTACCTGGCGCTCGAGGCCGAAGGCGCACCGGTCGAGTTCCGCAACCTGCGCCTGCGCGAGCTGCCCTGATGCCCTGACGTCAGCGGCGGGTCGGCTTCTTCGCGGCCTTCTTCGCCACCGGCTTCTTCGCGGGCTTCGCCGCCTTCGCCTTCTTGGCGACCTTCCTGCGGGTCGCGACGTCCCTGCCGCTGGCGGCCAGCACGCTCGCGTAGTGGCCGAGGTAGCGCTTGAGGCCCATGCGGCGGATCGCTTCGCCGAGCACCTCGAGCGGCACGTCGTCGAGCTTCTTGAAGCGCACGCAGCACTTGCCCATGTCGAGCTTCTTGCCGGTCGCGCGCCAGGCCTGCGCGAACCACGTCGCGTAGTCGTCCTCGGCCGAGTCGTAGAGGCCCATCAGGTAGATCGCCATGTGGGCCTTCTGCGACGCGATCGCGGCGTAGGGCAGCGGCTGCTTGGGATCGCAGTGGTAGCCCGGCGGAAAGGCGCTGTGCGGCACGCAGTAGCCGATCATTCCGTACTGCATCGCCTCGGCGAACCCGTCGTCGAGGTTGGCGAGCACGGTCTGTCGCACGGTCTCGATGGCCGCGCGGCGGTCGGCGGGCAGGCTGGCGAGGTATTCGCGGACGGTCTTCGCGGACGAATGCATGGCGCGAGTCTACCAGCCGGCGAACGTCAGCCCCGGCGCGCGCGCGGCGAGGCCCTGCAGGCGGATGCGGCACTCGGTCGCCGCGGCGTCGGGGACCGGCACCGAGAAGCGGTGCAGCTTCGTGAAGCCGATCGCTGCGTCGAGCCCGGTCCAGCGGCGCAGTTCGCGTTCGGCGGCGGCGAGCACCGCAGCGTCGGGGGCGGCGGCGAGGTCGCCGTCGGGGTCGCCGGCCAGTGCGATGTCGCTGCGGACCAGCCAGCGGCCGGGCAGCGCGCGGCCGGCGAACACCTCGCTGCAGAAGACCGTCTCGGCGACCGGCGTCGCGACGCCCTCCGCCGCGATCACGCCGAAGCCGGTCAGCTGATCTGCGCCGCCGGTCGCGCCGCCGAGGAAGGCGAACGCCCGCGGCTCGTCGCGCAGCCGCTCGGCGGTCGTCGCGAGCGCCGGGTCGAGTGGCGCGAACAGGCGCGCGGCCACCGGCAGCGGCAGCGCCACGACCAGTTCGCGCGCGACCAGCGTCGTCGGCACCTGGCCGCCGAGCGTCACCGCGAACCCCGGCTCGGCGGGGGCGATCGCCGTCACGGTGCGGCCGAGCTGCAGCGCGGGTCCCAGCGCGACGCGCGCGGCCTGGGCGAGCGCGTCGCTGCCGCCGCGGAACGACCACGGCAGCGGCTCGACGACCAGCGGCTCGCGCCGTTCGCCGGTCCACAGCCAGCCCCGCGCCGCCCGCGGTTCGGCGGCCTGCGGCGAAGGCGATGCCGGCAGCAGCGCGCGCAGCGGCTCGATCTGCTCGGCCGCGAACGCGAACTCGCCCAGCTCGCAGACGAAGCCGTTGCTGCGCACGGTCTGCGTGCGCCCGCCGGGTTGCGGCAGCGCGTCGACGACGTGCACGTCGCGTCCGGGCGCGGCGCATCGCGCCGCCAGGGCCGCAGCGAGGCCACGCATTCCGGCGCCGAGCACGAGCAGATCCATGGCCCGTAGTCTCGCAGACGCCCCCGCCGTGCGACAGGTTGCGCCCAGGGCACCGTCCGTACAGGCACGTCCGTACAGGCAACGAGGCGGGTTGCCCCGCCTCGTCGCTCACGCTCACCGCGCTGCGCGCGGGCGACTGCTCTGATCAGAACAGGATCTGGAAGCCCAGGCGGAAGATGTGGTTGGTGGTCTTGCTGCCACCGTCCGGATCGACTTCCTGGTTGGTGTACTCGATCTGCGTCTTGCAGGCGTGGCCGTGGTAGAAGGCGTCGGCAACCACCGAAACCTCGCGTGCCTTGCCCTCGGTCGAACCGATGCCCTGCATGCCGGTCAGGAAGTTGACGGTGCCGTTGTCGCCGGCGTCGTTCTCCATCAGGTTGACGCGCAGACCGAAGCCCCACTGGATCGCGCTGTCGCCGTCCTTGGGCAGGAGGTAGGTGCCCTGGGCGAACCAGCCCTTGGCCGTCTCCTTGTCGTTGCCGCCCTGCAGGTCGTCGGTGCGGGTGAAGTACTCACCCATGAACTGCAGGTTGTTGATGCTCCACGCCGTGTTGATGTTCAGCGCGGTGGCTTCCAGGTCCTGCGTGCCGACGCGGGCGTTGCCCAGCGCGACGCCGACGCCGATCGTGCCGCGCAGCTCGCCGGCATCCTTGCGCCAGTCGCCCTGGCGCAGGCCCTCGCAGGTCTGCTTGCCGTCGAAGAAGTCGCCGAGCGGGTCGAAGTTGGCGGTGAGGACGTAGCTCAGCTCGTTGTCGGAGTTGCTCGCTTCCTCGCCGCGGTCGGTGACCGCGGTGCCCAGGCCGTTCGAGGCTTCGGTGTTCATCGCGCCGAGGACCCAGCGCAGCTTGCTCTCCATCGCCTTGCCGACGAGCCAGGCGCCGCGGCTGTAGGTGTCGCCGAGGGCGCGGGTGGCCGAGCTGCGCTCGACGAAGAACAGGCCCTTCGACGAGCCCGTGCCTTCGAGGCCGAACTGGGTCTTGCCCTGACCCATGCGCAACCCGATGCGGTAGTCGTCGTGGTTCAGGAAGTAGTACTGGATGTGCCCTTCCTTGATCGCGCCGTTGGTCGAGGTCGTGCCATCGTCCACGCCGTCGAGCTGCAGTTTGTACTCGACGTTCTTGTTGAAGGCGTGGCCCTCCATCGTGATGCGAGCGCGGCGGATGGTGAACGAGCTCGTGTCCGGCGCGTCTTCCGCTGCGACGAACGTGTAGTGCGTCTGCAGCTGGCCGGCCAGGCTGAGGCCGAACGAGTCGCCGCCATCGTACTTCAGACCGGAACCGGCCTTGGCGGACCACCCGCCGGTGGGTTCCTGGGCGAGAGCGAGGGACGACAGGACGGCGAAGGCCAGCAGGCCATGGGTGACGGACTTGCTCATGCGTGTTGTGTTCTCCTCCCTGACGGGATGCCTTTGCGAATCGCCGAGCGGTGCGGAGCGTTGTGTTGTGGAGAAGTTGTGAGCAACTCCCCACCGCCTGGGGATTCGGCGCGGAGCGTAGACAGCTTCTTGTCTCCCCGTCAAACCAGAACTTCCGACTTTCCGCCGATGGCATCGAACTTTCCGTGCCAAGGACGCCGTCAGAGTATTGACGCAATGGCAAAGAAAGTGCCCACTTGGCTTCCCGAGCCACTGGCGCGGCTCGGGCGGTCGGGGAAGTGCCACGGGGCCGCCGTATGCTGGCGGCCCGCATGGGCTCCGTGATCCGCCGCACCACCTGTAGCCGCGACTGTCCCGACGCATGCGGCATCCTGGCCGAGGTCCGCGATGGCGTCGTCACCGCGTTGAAGGGCGATCCCGAGCACCCGGTGACGCAGGGCTTCCTGTGCTTCCGAACGAGCCGGTTCCTCGACCACCAGAACGGCGCGCACCGCCTGCGGACGCCGATGCTGCGCCGCGGCGGCGAACTGCAGCCGGCGAGCTGGGACGACGCCCTCGACGCGATCGCGCAGAAGCTGCTCGCCGTGCGCGCCGAGTCGGGGCCGGCGGCGATCTTCCACTACCGCTCGGGTGGCTCGCTCGGGATCCTGAAGCAGCTCGCGGACCAGTTCTTCGACGAGTTCGGGCCGTGCACCGGCAAGGTCGGCGACATCTGCGGCGGTGCCGGCGACGCGGCGCAGCTGACCGATTTCGGCACCAGCGACAGCAACGACCTGTTCGACCTGCTGCGCAGCGAGCACATCGTGCTCTGGGGCAAGAACCCGATGGTCAGCAACGTGCACCTGGTGCCGGTGCTGAAGCGCGCCAAGGAGCGCGGCGCCTCGCTGGTGATGATCGATCCGGTGCGACACAAGTCGGCGGGCCTGTGCGAGACCTTGTTGCAGCCCGCGCCGGGCCGCGACTTCGAGCTGGCGATGGGTGTGGCGCGCGAGCTGTTCGACAGCGGGCGCGACGATCGCGGCGCGGCGAAGTTCTGTGACGACCTCGCCGGCTTCCGCGCGCTGGCCCACCGCTGCACGGTCGAGGAATGGGCCGCGCGGGCGGAGCTGGACGCCGGCCAGGTGCGCGCGCTCGCGACGCGCTTCGCCGCGGGGCCGACCGCGATCCTGGTCGGCTGGGGCATGGGACGCCGCCAGCGGGGCGGCGCGATCGTCCGCGCCCTCGACGCGCTGTCGGCGATCTCGGGCAACCTGTTCCGGCCCGGTGGCGGCGTGTCGTTCTACTTCAAGCGGCGCAAGGCGTTCACGCCGTTCGCGCCGCCGGTGCGACCGCCGCGCGTGATCCGCGAACCGCTGTTCGCCGCCGACCTGCTGGCGGCCGCGAACCCGAAGGTCCGCGTGCTGTGGGTCACCGCGGGCAACCCGGTGGCGATGCTGCCCGACTCGGCGAAGGTGGCCGAAGCCATCGAGGCGGTCGAGTTCGTCGTCGTCGCCGACTGCTTCCTGACCGACACCGCGGCGCGCGCGGACGTCGTGCTGCCGGTGCCGACGCTGCTCGAAGACGACGACCTGCTCGGCGCCTACGGTCACCACTGGCTCGGCGAATCGCGGCCCGTCGTGCCGCCGCCGGACGGCGTCCTGCAGGAACCGAAGTTGTTCCAGGAGCTGGCCCGCCGCGTCGGGCTCACCTCGTTCCCGCAGGAACCGATCGACCAGTTGAAGCGACGGGCGCTGGCGCTGGTCGAAGGCCAGGGCGCCGACCTGGCCGCGATGCGCAAGTTCGGTGCGGTGCGCAATCCGCTGGCCGACCCGATGCTGTTCCGCGATCAGCGAGTGGCCACGCCCAGCGGCCGCGTGCAGCTGCTCAGCGAGGCGCCCGACGAACCCGAGGTGGCGGTGCCGCCGGCGGCGCCTGGCGCGAGCGAGCCGCTGTGGCTGTTCTCGAATTCGACCGAGAAGAGCCAGGCGTCGGTCTGGGCGGGCGGGGGCCTCGGCGAGCACACCTGGGTCGTCGTGCATCCGGAGGCGCTCCCCGGTCGGGCGGCCGGCAGCATCGTCCGCGTCGTCAGCGTGACCGGGGCGATCGAGGCGGAGCTGCGGTTCGATGCGACGCAGCGCAAGGACGTCGCGATCATGCCCAAGGGCGGCACCTTCGATCGCGGCCACAGCGCCAACGTCCTGGTCGCCGCCCGCGCGACCGACATCGGCCTCGGCGCGGCCTACCTCGACTGCCTAGTGCGGATCCTGCCGGCGTGATCGCCGGCCGCGCCCTTGCGCGCGGGGCGGCGATGCGTATCCCTCCGGCATGCGGCGGCTCACGGGCACCCACGTCTATTCCTACGTGAAGTGCCCGCGCCTGGCCGCGCTCGACCTGCATCTCCCGCGCAGCGAGCGGCGACCGCCGCATCCGTGGGAGGAGTTCGCGGCCCAGCGCGGGCGCGACTTCGAGACGCGCTACGTCGCCGGCCTGCCGGTCGTGTCGCCGCGCTATCCCGAACGCGACTTCGCCGCGGGGGCCGAGGCGACGCTCGCGCTGCTGCGCGACGGCGCCGAATGGATCCATCAGGCCGTGCTCGCCGCCGACGACCGGCTCGGCCTGCCCGACCTGCTGCGCCGGCTGCCGGGGCCGAGCGCGCTCGGCGAACACCACTACGAGGTCCTCGACGTCAAGACCAGCGGCCGCACGCGCAGCGACCAGATCCTGCAGGTGACGTTCTATTCGCTGCTGCTCGCCGACGTGCAGCAGCGGTTGCCGGAGCACGGCGCGATCGTGCTGAAGGATGGCCGCGAGGAGCGCTTCGCGATCGCCGACTACGTCGCGGCCGCCGGCGAGGTGCTGGCCGAGCTGCTGGCGCTGCGCGACGATCCCGCCGGCGCGCGCCCGTTCGTGCAGATGGGCTGCGCCGGCTGCTACCACGACCAGCGGTGCCTCGGCGAACTCGCGGCCGCGCGCGACCTCTCGCTCGTGCAGGGCATGAGCCGCGGCGCGCGCGCGATCCTCGAACAGGTCGGCTGCCGCACGATCGAGGACCTCGCCGTGTTCCATCCCGACGGCGCGCGCCAGCGCGGCAACCTCGACGCCACGCTCGTGCGCCGGCTGCGGCGCGCCGCGCAGGCCCACCTGCTGGGCCGGCCGCTGGTCGAACAGCGGCCGCGCGGCGAACGGCTCGACCCCGCGGTCTTCGTCCACCTGCTGGCCGATCCGTTCGCCGACCGTGTGCTGGGTTTCGGCCTGCTGCGACCCGGCGACGGCGGCGGCGAGTTCACCTGCGAGCTGCCGGATCCGGGCGACGCGGACGGCGAATGGCACGCGTTCGCGCGGCTGGTCGCCGAGCTGCCGCGGCAGGCCGTGGTGCTGCACTTCGGCGAAGCGCTGCCACGCTGGTACGAGGAGCACGCCATGGCGCGCGGCAGCGAGGCCGCGCTCGAGGCGCGCTTCGTCAACCTGCAGGGGCGGCTGCGCGCCGCCGCGACCTGGCCGCTGCCGGTGTTCGGCCTCGCCGATTTCGTCCGCTGCGCATTGGACGAAGAGCCGCTCCGCGCGGGCCATCCCGGCGCCGCGGCGATGTGGGGAACGCTGCCCGATGGCGCGGCGCGGCTGCGCGGCAAGCTCGAGTCCGATCTGCGCGACCTCGCCGCGCTGAAGGCGGCGATCCTCGACGCCGCGCCGACCGCCCACGAGGAATCGGCGGAAGCGGCGCCGTAGTCGGGGCTGCGGGTGGACGCTCCCGACCGGTTGCCTATGATCGCTGCCCGCGATCGAGGCGCCGCCCCGGCCTGGTGTTCGCAGCCCGAACCATGAAGCTCTCCGCGATCCTGAGTGCGGCGGCCGTGACCGTCTGCGCCGCCGTGGCCCAATCGGGCCAGGGTGGTGCGCGGCAGGTGACGCTGACCGATGCCACCAGCGACCAGCCGAAGTGCGCCTACAGCGACGCGGTGTCGTTCTCGGCCGAGTGCAAGGACGAGAAGGTGCAGTGCAAGCTGACGATGGCGAAGCCCTTCCTCGAGGGCATGTTCACCTGCGTCGAGCTGAACATCGACTGCGACGACAAGGCGAAGACCGGCATCGTCGGCGACGAGCTGCGCGTGCGCGCCGCGGTCGGTTCGCGCTTCCAGGCGACCAAGGACGCGCCGACCAACGGCACGCGGCGGGCGATCGAGCACCTGCGCACCTCCTACTCGGACGTCACGTCCGACGGCGGCGAGAAGCTCTGGCTGCACCACCAGTTGCCCGGCGCGCCGGTCGTCGATGGGGCGACCATGTCGTTCGAGTTCCCGCTGCAGCTCGTCCGTGAGCGCGCCGATCGCTACGGCAGCACGTTCTCGGTGCGCGTCACCGTGATGACCTCGTGCTCCGACCAGCCGATCGAGCTGCTGCACACCTGCGGCGACGAGGGGATTCCGATCAAGCTCGACGGCAGCGACAGCGAGTGGAGCGCGGCGGCGGTGACCGATCCCGGCGACGAGCTGCATCCGAGCGCGCGCTGTGTCGACGTGACGAGCTTCCGGCTCGAGCACGGCGCCGAAGACCTGTTCGCCTGCGTCAAGTTCGCCGAGCCCGGGTTCGGCACGTGGGACAACCATGGCGACGTCCGCGCCTATCCGTCGGTGACGTTCTTCATCGATCCGCAGTACCCGCGCTACATGGACCCGGCCACGGTCGTGGTGTGGGGCGACGTGCCGCGGCGCCCGACGCCGGGTGCGGCGATCGACTGGCGGGCGAACAAGGGCCCGCAGCTGATCGAGGTGGCGTTCCGCCGCGCCGCGGGCCAGAACCGCTTCCGCGTCGTGATGCACGCCGACCTCGAATTCGTCGACGAGTTCGACAGCCCCGCGCGACTCGACTGGGCAGCCAAATGAAGCACTATCTGCGCGCCTTCGCCGCGTCGCTGCTGAGCGTCGCGCCCGCCCTCTCGCAGACGCCTGCGCCGCCGGCCATCGAGGTGCAGGGCACGCTCGAGAAACAGGTCAAGTGGTCCGGCGTCGTGCGCGTCGTCGGCGACCTGACGATCGCCGACAACGGCGTGCTCGAGATCGCGCCCGGCACGCAGGTGATCGTCGCCGACCAGGACGCGTCGAACGGCGGCTGGAACCCGAAGCTGGTCGAGATCCACGTCAAGGGCCAGCTGATCGTCGAAGGCAACCCGATCGCGCCGGTGGTGATCGGTCCCGAGGGCGAAGGCGGCACGGCCGTGAACACCTGGCACGGCATCGTGCTGCACCGCAGCAGCGATGAGAGTCAGCGGCGTGACCGGCTGCGCGGCGTGCGGATCCACCATGCGTTCGCCGGCCTGCAGATCCCGTTCGGCGGGCCGATGATCGAGGACAGCGTCTTCCTGATGTGCGGCACCGGCATGGAAGTCAGCTCGGCCTTCAAGAACGAAACCTACCGTGGGGTGCGTGGCGGGCCGGCCGGGCCGGAGATCCGCAACTGCCGCTTCGCCGACTGCAAGGCCGCGATCTACGCGGAGGCGATGGCGACGCCGATGATCGAACGCTGCGTGTTCTACCGCTGCCGGTTCGGCATCGGCTCGGAACGGCCCGGCAACATCACGCACCTGATGGCGCCCGGTTGCTCGGTGCAGCAGTGCGCGCTCATCGACTGCGGCGATGGCGTGGTCGGCTGCGGCCTCGTCCGCAACACGATCTTCCTGCGCTGCAAGTCGGTGCTGAAGCTCAGCGACTACCACGATTGGATCGCGACCGACATCGACCAGGTGCTGTTCGTCGACAACCTCGTGCACGAATGCGCGAACGAGATCTCGGGCGACACCGCGGTCGCGCGCGAGATGCTGCGCGGCGATCCGGCGTTCCAAGGGCCGCTCGAGGACCTGCTGAAGCCATGGCCGCCGCTGCCGGATTGTCTGCAGCTCGGCGCCGCGTCGGTCGCGATCGGCAAGGCGCGCAACGGCGGCGACCTCGGGCCGATGCCCGGCACGCGCGGGACCCGCACGATGCGCGGCTGGGAGCATTCCGGCACCGCGATCGAGACCTGGACCACCGCCCAGGCCGAGGTGTCCAAGGCGTGGGCCAAGCTGACGAAGGTGCAGCCGGGGACGGCGCAGGGCAAGAGCTGGTGGGCGGTCGTCGACACCCTCGGCGATGGCGTCGTGCCGCTGCTGCCGGTGCTGCAGAACGAACGCAAGGAAGCCGCGTTGGCGTGCGAATTCGACGTGACGGAAGCCGGTGGCCGGCAGATCGAGTTCACGGCCGACAGCGAGCTGTTCGAGATCGCGCTCAACGGCAAGGTCGTCGCCAAGCTCGACGGTCGGCGGCGGTTCGGCGCCGCGGCCGACCCGGTCAAGGTCGACGTGCGCGCGGGCCGCAACCTGCTGGTGCTGCACGTGCTGACCTGGAGCAGCGAGCCGCGCGTGGCGGCGGCGTTGAGCGGCGCGTGGCAACCGGTGCCGCCGGCGGCCGAGGCGGCGCCGCCGAAGGTCACGGTGAAGGCGCAGCCGGCGCGCGGCGGCGCGGTCGTCGAAGCGTCGTTCGCCGCGGCGCTGCATTGGGCCGGCGCGCCCGATCGCGACTTCGTCCAGGTGCGCGTCAAGGGCCTCGGCGAGCCGCGCACGGTCGAAGCGCGCTGGACCGCCCTCGGCAAGCTGCGCATCGGACCGTTGCCCGCGGACTACGCCAGGCAGGAGGTCGAGATCACCTTCCCCGGCCTGCGGTCGGTGACCGGCGCCCCGGTCGCGATCGAGCCGCAATCGCTGCGGATTCCCTGAGGGTGCGACGAGCTTGGACCTGAGTCTCGAGCAACGTCTGCTGCGGTTCCTCGCCCGCGAGGAACGCGGCGAGCAGCGCGCGCACCGCGAGCTGCGTGCCCAGCCGGTGGAGTTGCGCGTGCTGGAGGGCGAGTGCATCCAGGGCGCGCGCTACGTCCGCGAGGACGGCGGCGCGTTCGTGTTCGCGGTCCCGGACAACGGCTCGAAGTTCCGCCACGGCGATCCGCTGCTGGTCGGCGACGGCGTCGACCTCGACGATGCGTTGCCGCTGGCCTGCGGCGCCTACGACGCCGACCGCGGCGAGCTGCGGCTCGAGCCCGATCCCTACGCCCGCGATGCGCCCTGGGAACTCGAGGTCGGCCGCGACTACGTCCTCGATCGCCGCCCGCTCGGCCTGCAGGGGCGCCTGCGCGACGCGGTGCGGGCGGCGTTCACGGTGCCGGCGCTGGCCGAAGTACTGCTCGGTCGCCGCGCCGTCGAGCACGACGAGGCGCGCCGCGAACGGGCACGCCAGCGGCTGGCGGCGAGCGGCCTCAACCGCGCGCAGATCGAGGCCGGAGCGGCCGCGATCGGCACCGAGAGCCTGGCGCTCGTGCAGGGTCCACCGGGCACCGGCAAGACGCGGCTGCTGGCGCAGGTGGTCGCGGCGCTGTGCGCCGCCGGCTGCCGGATCGCGGTCTCGGCGTTCACGCATCGCGCGGTCGACAACGCACTGCTGGCGATCCGTCGCGCCGCGCCGCGGTTGCCGCTGGTCAAGCTGGCGTCGTCGTCGAGTGACGGGCGCGACGAGCTGCGCGCCGCCGAGGTCGCGCTCGTCGATGCGCGCCGCGCGCGGCTGCCCGAGCGCGGCGTCGTGGTCGCCGGCACGTGCTTCCAGCTCGCCAAGCTGCAGGATCGCGAACGCTTCCACTACACGGTGTTCGACGAGGCCGGTCAGCTGCCGATCCCGCACGCGCTGCCCGGCATGCTGCGCGCGCAGCGCTGGCTGTTCTTCGGCGATCACCAGCAGCTGCCGCCGGTGGTGACGGCGACGCACGCGGACCGCGGCATCTCGGTCTCGATCTTCGAGCACCTGCACGGCCACTACGGCGCCAGCCTGCTCGACACGACCTACCGCATGAACGACGGCGTCTGCGGTCTGGTCAGCGCGACGTTCTACGGCGGCCGGCTGCAGGCCGAACCGACCGTCGGCCGGCGACGGCTGGCGTTCGCGCCCGGCGGTCGCCTCGACGAGGTGCTCGACCCCGAACGGCCGGTCGTCTGGCTGCGCCTCGACCACCGTCAGCCCGGCCAGCGGTCGCACGAGGAGGCCCACGCCGTCGCCGATCTGGTCGACGACCTGGTGCGGCAGCACGGCGTCGCGCCGGCCGAGATCGCGGTGATCGCGCCGTTCCGCGCGCAGGTGCGCCTGCTGCGGACCGCGATCGAGCACAAGGGCATCGGCGGCGCCGAAGCGATCACCGTCGACACCGTCGAGCGCATCCAGGGGCAGGAACGCGAGGTCGTCATCGTCTCGCTGACGGCCGGCGATCCGGAGGAGGTGCGCGGCCGCGGCGCCTTCCACCTGTCGATGCACCGCCTGAACGTCGCGCTGTCACGGGCGCGAACGAAGGCGATCCTGGTGGCGAGCAGCCACGCGTTCCGGGCGCTGCCGCACGACCCCGACGGCCTGCGCATGGCGTCGCGCGGCCTCGAGCTGCGCGACCGCATGCACGGCGTCGATCTGACCCGCCTCTACGTCGCCGGCGGGGGGACTTCTGCGTAGTCGCACCCGCCAGGGGGCGGTGCTTCAATCCCGGGCGATGCGATTCCTGTCTGCGGCCGACGCCTCCGCCCTCGTTCGTTCGGGTCAGCGTCTCTTCGTCCATGGCGGTGCCGCCACGCCCTCGGCGCTGCTGCAGGCGCTGGCAGCCCGCGCGAGCGAACTGCGCGACGTCGAACTCGTGCACCTCCACCTCGAGGGCGGCGCGCCGTGCGCGGCGGTGGGGATGGCGGGCAGCTTCCGCACCAACGCCCTGTTCCTCGGCGCCAACGTCCGCGACGCGGTCGCCCGCGGCGACGCCGACTACGTGCCCGCGTTCCTCAGCGAGATGCCCGCGCTGTTCCGCGAACGCATCCTGCCGCTCGACGTCGC
This sequence comes from uncultured candidatus Brocadiaceae bacterium, assembly GCA_964392555.1. Taxonomy (GTDB): domain Bacteria; phylum Planctomycetota; class UBA1135; order UBA1135; family UBA2386; genus CAYMRG01. The sequence continues at coordinate 2,804 of CAYMRG010000001.1, read as the reverse complement.
GCTGGTGCACGTCTCGCCGCCGGATCGCCACGGCTACTGCTCGCTCGGCGTCTCGGTCGACATCGCGCGCGCCGCGGTCGACAGCGCCGCCGTCGTCATCGCCCAGGTCAACCCGCGCATGCCGCGCTCACACGGCGACGGGCTCGTGCACCACAAGCGGTTCGCGGCGGCGGTCGCCGTCGACACGCCGTTGCCGGCGCACGAGCCGCTCGAGGTCGGTCCGATGGAGCAGGAGATCGGGCGCCACTGTGCGGCGCTGATCGAAGACGGTTCGACGCTGCAGATGGGCATCGGCGCGATTCCGGACGCGGTGCTCGGCGCGCTCGGCGGTCACCGCGAACTCGGCGTCCACACCGAGATGTTCGCCGACGGCGTGCGCGCGCTGGTCGAGCGCGGCGTGATCACGGGTCGCCACAAGAAGGTCCACCCGGGCAAGGTCGTGGCCGGATTCGTCGTCGGCAGCCGCCGCGTCTACGACTTCCTCGACGACAACCCGGAGGTGGCGATGCTCGACATCGCCTACGTCAACGACCCGAACGTGATCCGCCGCAACCCGAAGGTCTGCGCGATCAACAGCGCGATCGAGATCGACCTGACCGGTCAGGTCTGCGCCGATTCGATCGGCACGTCGATGTGGTCCGGCGTCGGCGGGCAGATGGACTTCCTGCGCGGCGCCGCGCTCTCGCCGGGCGGCAAGCCGATCATCGCCATGCGCTCGATCACGCACAGCGGCGCATCGCGCATCGTGCCGATGTTGAAGCCCGGCGCCGGCGTCGTGACGACCCGCGCGCACGTCCACTGGGTCGTGACCGAGCACGGCAGCGTCTACCTGCGCGGCAAGAACCTGCGGCAGCGCGCCAAGGCGCTGATCTCGATCGCGCACCCGGGCCATCGCGAGATGCTGGAGAAGGCCGCGTTCGAGCGCTTCCGCCGGTTCGACTGAGCATCGGAATGCGCCGTGTCACCGCGGCATGCCGGTCGCTCTCAAGGGGGTCGCAGCCTGCGGCGATACCGCAGGCATGCGTGCCATCACCGTCCAGTCCCAGGAGATCGACACCCTCGCGGCCGCCGCCGAGGTGATCGCGCTCTGCACCGAACAATTGCGCGGCGAGCGGCCAGTGGCAGCGTTCCTGTTCGCCAGCACGGAGTACGAGCACGCGCAACTGCTCGAGGCGATCGCCGACCGCTGGCCTGACCTGCCGCTCGTCGGCGGCAGCACCGATGGCGAGGTCTCCTCGGCGGGCTTCGGCCACGACTCGATCGTGCTGACGATGCTGGTCGGTGAAGGCATCCGCGCCCGTTCCGGCCTGGGCCGCAATCTGTCGCTCGACCCCGCGCGCGCCGTCGCCGAAGCGCTCGCCGGCGCCGACGGGCTGCGTCCGGCGCTCTGCTGGACGGTGTTCGCGCCGACCAGCAACAGCACCGCGATCGTGCGCCAGATCCAGGGGCGCATCGGCGCCTGTCCGATCGTCGGCGGCCTCACGGGCGACCACCGCGAGTACTCGCGCATGGTCGAGTTCCACGGCCGCGAGGTGCTCAAGGATTCGCTGCCGATCATGTTCCTCGACGGCGACCTGAAGGTGGGCTTCGGCGTCGGCACCGGCTGGTTCCCGATCGGCGAACCCAAGGTCGTGACGCACGCCGACGAGCACTGGGTGCACACGATCGACGGCCGGCCCGCGCTCGACGTCTACCGCGACCTGTGGGGCGGCACGGCGATAACGCAGAGCCTCGGCGAGTTCCCGATCGCGGTGTTCCCGAACGGCCTCGACGGCGACTACCACCTGCGCGCGGTGCTCGACGTCGACCAGGAGACCGGCAGCATCCGCGTCGCCGGCGAGGTCGTCACCGGCTCGCAGATCAAGCTGACCGAGGTGCTGCCCGAGGGCATCCTGGCCGGGTCCGGCGTGTCGGTCGACAACGCGGTGCGCGCCTACCCCGGCAAGGCGCCACAGGTGGCGTTCGTGTTCAGCTGCGCGGCGCGCAAGTGGGTGCTCGGCACGAAGGCCGAGAAGGAGATCGACCTGCTGCGCGCGGCGCTCGCCGCCGCGGGCGTACAACCGGTGGTCGCCGGCGGCTACTGCTTCGGCGAGATCGCGCCGCAGCGACCCGGCGCGCCGAGCGAGTTCCACAACGAGACCTGCGTCACCGTCCTGCTCGGCCAATGACCGAGGACCAACTGCCCCCCGAGCAGTTGGCCGCGGAAGTGGCTCGACTGCGCCGCGAACTGTCGCTCGCCCAGCGACAGGTGGCGCAGATCCGTCGAGTCGCCGAGACCTCCGAGGCGCTGGCGACGCAGAGCAAGCATGCGATGCTGCGCACCAACTCGGAGCTGCGCAACCTGGTCGACGAGCTGCGGCAGGCGAAGACCGCCGCCGAACGAGCCACGGTGGCCAAGGGTCGCTTCCTGGCGATGATGAGCCACGAGCTGCGCACACCGTTGCACGGCATGATCGGCAGCGCCGAGCTGCTGATGGGCGTGCCGCTGGCGCCCGAGCACGCCGAGATCGTCCAGCTGCTGCATCGCTCGGGGACCTCGCTGCTGGCGATCGTCAACGACGTGCTCGACTACTCGCGCGTCGACGCGGGCCTGATGCCGCTCGAACACATCCCGTTCCCGCTCCGCGACTGCGTGCGCGAGGTGGTCGACCTGCAGGTCAGCGGGATGCGGGCGCGCGGCATCGACCTGTCGTTCCGCATCGATCCGCAGCTGCCCGAGTTCGTGACCGGCGATCCGGGGCGACTGCGCCAGGTGATGATGAACCTGGTGTCGAACGCGCTGAAGTTCACGGTCGAGGGCTCGG